>NZ_JASGFD010000035.1:0-55245 GCF_047605705.1 Silvibacterium sp.
CTCTGCGGTCTCAGTAAAAAGCCAGGCCGCATTGCGGAAGAGCGCAGAGACCCAAGCGATGGGGCTACCCTCCAGCGCGCTCAAACAGGAATGGAGAGAGTGGACAGCACGCTTCGGCAGCCGCGTCCTCGACCTCACGCCCGAACGGCACGATGAGATCTGCGCATGGGTGAGCCATCTGCCGCAGTATCTCGCCACGGCGCTCTCCGCGCTGCTCGAAGACGAGTTCCCGTCGAAGGAAGAGATCCAGGCTATCGGAGGCCGCGCCCTGCGCGAGATGACGCGCCTGGGATCGAGCCCCTTCTCCATGTGGCGCGACATCGCCCATACGAACACGGAGGCCGTAGCCGCAAGCATCCTCGCGCTGGAACAGCGTCTGCAGCACCTGCGCGAGAACCTGAAGACACCAGAGCTAAGAGAAGAGTTCGCACGCGCGAATCAGTTTCGCGAAGGGCTGTAGTGCGTATATCGGCATTTTGCACTTAAGGTCTGTAAGACTTGGCTAGTTAAACGATCTGCCTCACCCACCTTAATGAAAGACCCTGCATTGGCAACTATGCCATTTGATCCCGCTGATTTTGAAGCAGAAGCGATTCTGAAGCTAATCTCTTCAGGGCAGATGCCGTCATTTGCGCTGGATGCGTTAGAGGCAGGATTCAACGGGCCACACATCGTTCGGATGGCGATCCTGGACCCTGCCGATGGATGGGCAATCGACCAAGTATTACCCCGAATGCTCGATGAGCTCGGCTGCCATCACTTCGCACCGAAAGAAGCAGCGCTACACTTAGCTGAGAAGCGCGCCAAGCGAATCCTGGCCACGGGTGAAGATCCATTGCCTTCGCTTTCATACTTCTACCGACTCGTATTCGAAGCTGGATATACAGAGGAGCTATACCCTCTTGGGTCTCTGGAAGATCTCTTCGATTTCCGGTCAAGTACCCCAGAGAAGCAAAGAGCGCTCGCATACGAACACATCAGAGGCTTCTTAGCAGATCGGCAAACCCAGCAACAAAGAGGCGCCACTCCGCCTCACAGCAATAACCCCTGAATTCCTTCGCATGTCCGGACTAGGATGGTGTGCATGCCGCGTCGACGCCTCTCTGTCTCTCTGTTCCGATTTCTCCTGTTGCTCGCAACGACCTCTACCCTGGCGCATGCCGAAGACGCGCAGCCGATCCAGCCGACTCTGCTCGCCGATATCGACCACCGCCCGGCGATGAGCCTGAACGGCCCATGGCACATCATCGTCGACCCGTATAAGGGCGGCTGGGGCGCGGAGGGAAAGCCTCCCGGAGCGCATGGCTACGGCGCGGATCGGCAGCCCTCGCCCGACGGGCCGCTGCAGGAGTACAGCTTTGTCGCGTCGCCCACAATCCATGTGCCCGGAGACTGGAACACGCAGCGCCCGGACCTGTTCTATTACGAGGGGCTGCTTTGGTATGAGCGCATCTTCGACTACCATCCCCGCACACACGCGCACACAATACTGCACGTCGGCGCGAGCAACTACGAGACGCACGCGTTTGTGAACGGTGTGCGCGTGTGCGATCACGTGGGAGGCTTTACCCCCTTCGACTGCGAGATCACGAGCGCGATCCGCGAAGGGCAAAATTCAGTTGTCATCGCCGTGGATAACCAGCGCGCGAAGGAAGATGTGCCCACGCTGAAGACCGACTGGTGGAACTACGGCGGCCTGACACGCGATGTCTCCGTGCTCGACGTGCCCGAGCAGTACATCGACGATGCATGGCTGCATCTCAACAACGACGGCACGATCGATGGCGAGGTGCATGTGGCCGGCGAGGAGGCGGGCCGCGATGTGACCGTGCGCATCGCTGAGCTCAAGATCGACGTTTCTGCAAAGACCGATGACAAGGGGCGCGCGCACTTCCATCTGGAGCCCGCGCATCTGGAGCGATGGTCCCCTGAGCATCCTCGGCTTTATCGCGTGGAATACGCCGCAGGCGCAGACCGCCTGCAGGACGATGTCGGCTTCCGGACCATTGCCGTGGAAGGCGACCGCATCCTGCTGAATGGCAAGCCCATCTTTCTGCGCGGCGTGAATATCCAGGGCGAGGCGCCATTCCGCGATGGCCGCGCCTATTCCGACGCCGACGCGCAGACGCTGCTCGGCTGGGCGAAAGAGCTGCATTGCAACTTCGTTCGGCTCGCGCATTACCCGCATGACGAGAGGATGACCCGGCTGGCGGATCGGCTGGGAATACTGGTGTGGTCGGAGATCCCCGTCTACTGGTCGATCGACTGGAGCAATCCCGATACGCTGGCCGTAGCCCGCCAACAGCTCGACGCGATGATCCACCGGGACCACAACAAGGCCTCGGTGATCCTCTGGTCGATGTCGAATGAAACGCCGCCCGGCCCTGAGCGCACCGCGTTTCTACGCGAGCTCATCGCGCAGGCGCGCAAGGAAGACCCGACGCGATTAATTACATCCGCGATTGTTACAAAATTCCACGACAAGACAGCCGTGCTCGACGATCCGATCGCGCCGGATCTCGATGTGCTGGGCTACAACGAGTACATCGGCTGGTACATGGGCAAGCCTGAAGACGCGCCCGCGTATACATGGGAAGACCCTCTTCACAAGCCGGTCATCCTGAGCGAGTTCGGTGCGGAAGCGAAAGCCGGCCTGCACGGACCGGCAACACGGCGCTTCACCGAGGAGTACCAGGCCGCCGTTTACCAAGGGCAGTTCGCCATGTTCGACAAGATGCCGTTTCTTGCCGGGCTCTCCGCATGGCTGCTGATGGACTTCCGCTCACCCACACGTCAGCTACCCGATATCCAGGATGGCTTCAATCGCAAAGGGCTGGTCTCCGACAAGGGCGTGAAGAAACAGTCCTTTTCCGTTCTGCAGGATTACTACGCGCGCAAGCAATGAGGCATTGGGCTCGCTCACGCCCCCACGTGACCCAGCCCGATACCGATCACATACGTGACCACGCCTTCGAGAGCGCCCACCAGCGTCATCTCCAGGCCGCTCGACCACCAGCTTCGCACCGTGATGAGGGATTTGGCCGCGCCGACCGCAAAATGCGCCAGCAGGGACACAACAGCGGAGACGAGGATGGCCTCGTATCCGCGCAGGAAAAAGAATGGGATGATGGGCACGAACGCGCCTACGGCGGTCGAGATGGCTCCGCTCACTGCCGAGGTGATCGGATTCGGCAGCGCATCTTCAGTTGCATTCAGCCGCTCGGCCGAGAGCGCACGCAGGAACTGCTTCTTGTCGCGGGCGATGTGGTCGACGACGCGATCGGCGTCATCCTCGGGCAACCCCTTCACCTGGTAATAAAGCGAAAGCAGCTCGCGCGATTCCGGCGCGTTCATCTCGATGGACTCGCGCTCGCGTTCGACCTCGGCCTCGTAGATCTCGCGTTCGCTCTTCGCCGCGAGATACGCGCCCGAGCCCATGGAGAGCGCGCTGGCGATCATGCCGGCGATGCCGGCGAGCAGCACGTAGTGGCTGTTGCCCACCGTCGCGCCCGACACTCCGGAGACGATACCGAAGATGGCGCCGAGACCGTCATTCACGCCGTAAATCGCATCGCCGATCCAGCCCGCTGCCTGCCGCCCCGAGCCCGAGCGCTTGGCCAGCAATTCCTCCAGCAGCGCCTGCGGATTCACCGGGGCCGCGGCCTGCCTGCGCGGATAGTGCTCACGGATGAGCGTGCCCAGCTCGATGTAGTGCTCGCGCTCCTCGTCGATCACACGGCGCAGGATGGCGAGGCTCGGCTCGTCGTTCAGCTCTTTGAGCTGCTGGCCGTAGTGCGCAATGGCGCGGCTCTCGTCGATCTCCAGGCGGCGCAGCGCCATGCGCTTTCCGCCGAGACGATTGGCCAGCGAGTCGGCATCGCCGTTGGGCTTGCCCTTGTAGCGCGGCGGCTCACCGCCCAGCTCGGCGATGCGCCCGGCCCATGCCTCGGCGTGCTCAGCCTCGGACTCAGCCATATGCTCGAGCGTGCGCTTGCGGATGGGGTCGGAATCCTCGCGGGCCAGCGCGAGGTAGGTGTAATGGCCGGTCATCTCGGCCTGCCAGTTCGCCTCGAGTGCGGCGAGCAGCTTACGGAGCCGTGGGTCGTGCGAGTCGTACATGCATTAGAGAGTATCGCCAATCCGGTACGGAAAGCTGAAACGGCCAATCTGCATCACCGAGCGGTCCGCGGGAGGCCATACCTTGAACGATTCGACCCGTGTGATGGCAGGATTCAGCGCCGCCGCAACGGTGCCCACGGGGCGACCGGTCGCAGCCTCATAGAACTTCACCTCAAGCGCTTCGCCCACATGCTGCCAGCCGATGACATACGAACCCGGCTCCAGCGCGAAGCCGCCCACGCGCAGCGGCACCTGTGTAAGGAAGAAGTGCGAGTACTTGCCGTCCGCCGAATACCCTGCGGTGATCAGCACGACGCCCGCGATGAAGTGCCCCTGCCCGTCCGTGATGCCGGAGGCCGTGCGCATCTCGATCTCGATACGCTCCTGCTCGACGGGCGCACGCGCAGGCAGCAGCGATTTCAGCTCGTCATCGGTAGCCGCGCGCCAGTGCGTCTCGGCGCGCAGCAGTCCCGGCGAAAGGACAGCGGCGAGCGCAAGGACCGAGAGCAGGATCATGCGGCGGCGAGTGAATGCGACCCGAGCGAGTGTGACCATGGAGAACTCCGGCGTCAATCGAGATGCACAATGCCGCGCTGCAACGCGGTGGTGGCGGCGTGCGTGCGATCGGCCACGCCAAGCTTGCCCAGGATGCTGTTCACATGCGTCTTCACGGTCGCTTCGGAGATGAAGAGGTCGGATGCGATCTCCTTATTGCTGCGGCCGGCGACGATGCGCTTCAGCACCTCGAGCTCGCGCGTCGTAAGCCCGGGTCCGCCCATGCGCTCAGCCAGCTTCTCGGCCACCTGCGCGGGGATGCGCGAGCGCCCGGAATGCACCGCGTGAATGGCCTCGGTCAGCTCATCGAGGTCCATGCCCTTAAGCAGATATCCGCGGGCGCCGGCCTGCAGCGCGCGATAGATGTCCTCATCGCCATCGAAGGTGGTGAGCACGATGATGCGTGCGGCAGGCGCGAACTCCCGGATACGCGAAATCGAATCGGCGCCGCCAAGTCCCGGCAGGCGGAGATCCATCAGCGTCACATCGGGTTTGTGCTGGCGCCATACCTCGACAGCCTCAAGACCGTCGGAGGCTTCGGCGATAACCTCAAAATCGCTTACCGTGTTCAGCAATGCGACCAGTCCCTGGCGCACGATCTTGTGGTCATCAACGACCAGGATGCGGATTGTTTCAGCCATGATTCTCCTTCTCGACCTTCTCGCCCGCGGCGATTTCCTTGCTCCCTGCGCCATCCTTCGCCGGGACTCCGCGCAGCGGCAGCTCGACGCGGATCGTGGTGCCGCGTCCAGGATGACTTTCGACAACAGCGCGGCCGCCGATCCTCTGCGCCCGCTCGCGAATACCGGTGAGCCCATAATGCCCGTTCTTTGGCGAATGCGCCTGCTGGAGCGGCTGCTCGGCGGACGCGAAGCCCAGGCCGTTGTCCTCGATAGTAAGCGCCGCCTGCCGCTCTGCGTAACGCAGCGTGACCTCGATCTTCGCCGCCTGCGCGTGCCGCACTGCATTCGTCACCGCTTCCTGCGCAATGCGCAGCAGCTCGCTTTCCATCTGCGCAGAGAGAGGACGGTACGATCCCAGCACGAGCACCTGCGTCTCTACGCCGCTGCCGTTCGCCGTCTGTTGCACCGTGCGCAGCAGGCGGCTGGCGAAGTCGCTCTCCGTCTCGGCCTGCGAGCGCAGCTCCCAGATCGCGCGGCGAGCATCTTCCAGCCCGGTGCGGACAAGCTCCTGCGCCTGCGCGAGATGCTGCTTCGCCACCTCGGGCGAGGCGGCAAGCAGACGCCCAGCGACCTGCAGCTGCATGTTCACGCCGACCAGGCCCTGCGCGAGCGTGTCGTGAATCTCCCGCGCGATACGATTGCGCTCGGCAAGCACCACCTGAAAGCGCGATTCGATCTGGCGCAGCCGCGCGAGATAGATGCCGTACGCGGCAAGCGCAGCGGCCAACGCAAGCAGCAGGTAGAACCAGAGCGTCTGGTAGAAGTAAGGCCGCATGCGCAGCGCGAGCACCGCGGGCGCAGCGCCGGGCACGCCGCTGTTATTCCAGGCCTGCACCTCGAAGCGATAATGGCCGGGCGGCAGATTCGTGTAATACGCCACACGGCGCGAGCCCGCATCGATCCAGCTTCGATCGAAGCCCGCGAGACGATAGGCGAATCGGACTTTCTGCGGAGCGGCAAAGGAGAGCGCGGCATAGGCGATCTCCACGCGGCGCCTGCCTGCCGGAATCGTAACCGCATCGGTTGCAATTTGCGGAACGTCGTCGATGCTCACCTGCTCGATGGCCACCAGCGGCGGAGTCGGGTTGCGGGCGAGATGCGCAGGATCGGCGGTGGCCACGCCCTTCGGCGTCGCGAACCAGAGCGTTCCGTCCGGCATGCGCCATGCCGCGGGATGGCCGCCGCTGCTGGCCTCGCGCACGCGCAGGCCGTCGGCAACGCCATAACCCTCGACCGTCACCGGCGCAGGATGCGCACTTTCGAGCGCAGCGGCAAGCGCATCGCGCTCGACATGAAAGATGCCCTGACCGGAGCTGATCCACAAACCGCCGGCCGCATCCTCAAGGAGGCCGGCCACGTCGTCCGGCAGCGCAGCCGAACGCGGCGACAACGGGACGCGACCGCGTGCCGCATAGAAGCGGCCGTCATGCAGCAGATCGATGCCGCCTCCTGCTGTGCCAATCCAGAGATCGCCCTGCGCATCTTCATGGAGCGCGGTGATGACGCGGCTCGAGAGACCGTCCTGCGGAGTGAAGTTATGAAAACTGCCATGCGCGAAGCGCGTGAGGCCGCCGAGTGTGGCGATCCAGAGCGCGCCTTCGCGATCTTCCACCATCGCGCCGACCAGGTCGCTGCCCAGGCCATCGAGGCTGGTCCACGTCGTGAATACGCCATCTTTCCACCGCGAGAGACCACGCCGCGTACCAATCCATTCGTTGCCTTCGCGGTCGAAGTAAATGGAGCGCACGAAGTCATCCGCAAGGCCATCCGCGGAGGTGAAGACGCGCGTCACCCGGCCATTCTCAATATGGTTCAGACCATCCGGCGTCCCTAGCCACAACGAGCCATCGGGCGCGGCTGCAATCGAAAGGACGATGTTGCTCGAGAGCCCCTGCGCCGTGGTGAGCGCGGTGAAGCTGATGCGGCCCTGCGCATCGACATGCCTCTGATTGAGGCCGCCGCCATCTGTGCCGAGCCAGAGGGTGCCGCCCTGATCGCCTGCGACGGCGCGGATGTGGTCGCTGCTGAGGCCGCTCGCCATATCCCACGTCGTGAAGGCGCGATCGCGCAGCACGGTGACACCTGCCGACTCGCTGCCCAGCCAGAGATTGCCTTCGCGATCTTCAAGCCATGAGAGCAGGCTGCCTCCCACCAGGCCTTCATGCGCGGGCATCGCTTCGAGGCGGCCGCGATAGAACCGCGCAGGCCCCACCGGCGTGGCGATCCAGAGCGCGCCTTCGCGATCGAAGAAGAGCCGCTCCACCCGCGCGGCGGGCAGTCCTTCGCCGGTCGACCAGCGCGTGAGAGTGCGGCCGTCATACATCGCAAGGCCATTGTCCGCGCCCAGCCATGCGCGCCCCTCGGCGTCGAAGGCGATCGCATGCACGTTGCCCAGCGGAGACGCGGCCTCAAGCATGCGGCAGTCGGAAGCGGCGCAGATCTCCACGCCCGCGCTCACCGCGGCCCATGCCTGTCCGTGGCTATCGACGGCGAGCGCATGGATGGCGCTCGCGGCGCCGCTCGATGGAATTCCGGCGATGCGGAAGTGGATCGAGCCTGCGGCGGTATACGCAAGGCCCTGCATGGTGGACAGCCAGAGATCTCCCTGTACCCCCACCACCATCGTCGCATCTTCATCGAGCGGCGGGACGCCATCGGCCTGCGCAAAGCCGTGGCCGTCATACGATTCGAGCCCCGCGGAAGTAAGCAGCCAGATGCGCCCGCCCGCATCCTGCGCGATGCGCCAGATGGCGGAGCGGGCAGGCACCGGAGCGACCACCTCACCGGCAATCTGCGCGGAGCTTGCAAAGCGCCCATCGCGATAACGCGCGACTCCCTGCGAAGTGCCGATCCAGAGCCAGCCATCGCGGTCGAGACAGAGGCTGTCAATGATGTCGCTGCCGAGCGCAGGCGTGTCCTGCTGCGTAAAGATGCGGAACTGCGCGCCATCGAAGCGAACCAGCCCGGCCTCGGTCGCGATCCAGAGATAGCCCTGACGATCCTGCGCAATGGCATGCACCGTGTTCTGCGGCAGGCCGCTGTCCGTCTGCCAGGACTGATACCCATAGTGGCGCGGCGGCTGATGCGGATCGAGCGCGCGGGCGCGCCACGGGGACAGAGCGGCTGCCAGAAGCAGACACAGAAGCATCGCGCGTTGACTTGCGGCCGAAAAAGAACCCATTACCGTCCCGTTGGGAATGGTACACATCGGGCGGCTGAGTGCAGAATCCATCGAAAGGTGGAAGCAGAAGAAAAGCGAGCCGAGCGCTCTCGACGCACGCTTGTCCGATTTCTGTCATCCCGACCGGAGCGGCCGCAGATGCGCAGAACGAAGGAACCTGCGGTGTATGTCCGTTCTCCGAAGATGCCGACGGTGGCCCATTCAAGCCTGGTTTTGGCTTGAGTGGGGGAAATACAACTTATTCGCCTATAGAGGACAAAGATGGAGCTCTTACCTCCCCACACAAGCCAACGGCAGGCTTGTATGGGCCACCGGGGTCCTGGCTTCGCCTGGGCGAAAGCACGAACCCTCTTCAGCCCGCGCTGACGGCCTTCACCCAGACCTTCTCCGCTGCGGGAGCGCCGAGCGTAAAGCTGCCGGCAGGCGTCTCGATGGCGAGGGTCTGGTCGTAGTTCCGGCGCAGCACGCGCACGGCACCGCCCGGGGCGATGCCGGTCTCGTGCAGGAAGCGCAGCAGCTGCGGGTCGCGCTCATAGAGGCTGGCCACGGTGTACATGCCGCCTTCGGGGCTCTCGGCGAGCGTGGTGAGGCCACGGCGCGAACGATGGGCAGGGCTCTCCGGCAAAACCGCATTGCCATGCGGACAGATACCCGTGTCGCCCAGCTTTTCGAGCAGGCGTGCTTCAAAGGCCGGCGAGACAGCATGCTCCAGCCGCTCGGCCTCGTCGTGAACCTCGTACCAGGGCATGCCGAAGACCTCGGCCAGCATGCGCTCGATCAGGTGATGGCGCAGCAGTGTGCGATGCGCGGCCTCGCGCCCGCTCTCGGTCAGGTGGATGACGCCATCCTCCTGCACCTGGACAAAGCCATCGCGCTTGAGCCGGCGCAGCGCCATGGAGACAGCCGCAGGCGAGACCCCGAGCCAGTGCGCGAGCGTGGCCGAGATCACTGTCTCGCCCTCGCTCTCCGCCTCAAGCACAGCTTTGAGGTAGTCCTCCTTGGAGACACTGATCGCTGCCATAACAGGGTTTAGGATCGCCGCTCGGATAGCGGGATGTAAAGCAGCCTCTCTTACTGCACCAGCAGCGGCAGCCCGGCGACACATAGCGCCGCCTGGCAAAGGACGATCGCCACGGTGATCCACCGCCATGCGCGAGCCGCGCTGCGGGGTTTCTCAAGCTCGAGCACATCGGCGAAGACACCGCCCACGAAGGTGAGCACGAAGGGCAGCGCCCACAGCGACGTCAGCGTCGGCACGCCGGTCGTCGTAATGCAGAGCAGCAGCACCGCCACGGCCAGCGGCGTCGAGTTGCCGAAGTAGCGGGAGCGGCGCATCGCCGCCCACAGGGCGACAGCGGCGGCAGCGGCCAGAGCAATTCCGGCATCCGTCATCGGCCGGAACAGGGCACGGGCGGCGTCGAGCGACGGCCGGATCGCGGCCACATCGCTGCGGAAGGCATAGCTGAACGCCTCCGGCCGGAAGCCATAGAACGCGAAGAGAATAGCGAAGGCGCCGAGCGTCCAGAGAATGAGCAGCGTGGGCAGGTACGCCCGCTTGCCCTCGGCAAGATACGCCATGAAGGCCAGCGAGAGCAGCAGCGCAATCAGGAACGCGGAAAGATGCGCGGCAGCCGTGATGCCGAAGATCACCGTAAGCAGCACGATCCGCGGACGCCACTTCCGGCGCGGTCCCTGCATGGCGTGCGAGACGCCGATCGCCGTGTAGACGGCGGCGAAGAGGCCGTAGGCCGCCCAGATCTCGTTGTTCGGCGCGACAGCCGCGGCAATCACCGGCGGCGAAAAGCAGTAGAGTGAAAGCGCGATATAGCCGCCCACGTTGCCGAAGAGCCGGCGCGTCACCCACCAGAGGCATCCTCCGAGAGCCAGCGCGGCGCCGATAAACGGCAGGCGCAGCAGCAGCCCGACCCAGCGCAGCTCGTGGCGCATCTCCCAGGTGGAGGTGTTCGATGCCTGCCCGGCGAAGATGCGCTCAATGGTGAGCGGCAGTCCCGCGGCGCGATAGGCCAGCGTGCCGTCATGAATATTGCCGCAGCTGGTGAAGTAGCCGGCCAGCGGCGAGGGCTTCTCCCACATTTCGCGGCCGCAGCGGGCAAAGCGATAGTCCTGCTCGGAGAGCGTGCAGCGCGCGGCCACCCACAGGCACTGGCCCAGCAGCAGCGCCAGCAGCACGGCTGCAACCTGTTGCGGACGATTGAAACGGAACTTGCGCAGTCGCTGGCTGGAATGAGACATCGGGCGTTCTGCCCCAGTGTAAACGCGAGCCGCATCACGGCGATGAAAGCGCATGCGGATGACTTAAGGGAATTACCCCATGCGCGCATCCGCAATGCCTGTCATTCCGACCGGAGCACGCAGCGAGAGGACAGGGCGGGAAGTATGGCTGGGTGCCCCGTCTAAGCTTCGCTTGGGCGGGAGGTACAAACCCTTCTGCGATCAGAGAGATTTGCTCACCCCACCCAAGCCAGAATCAGGCATGGATGGGCCGCCATCAGAATCCCTCCCGGTGCCTCGTGTCCCTGCGGTTGGACATGCGAGGAGCGCAAGCCAACGCCTTATCAGGACGAAGAATACCCACTCTCGGAAGGCTTTGCGGACGCATTTTTCAGCTCTTCGGAAGGCCCCAATCAGAGCTCAGCCGGTGACCACCTCGGCACCTCGCCGCAACTCGCTGAATCCATTGGCCTAACCTGCATTGCTGCGAACTAACTAAAGCAGTATCATAGATTTAGGTCATTTCCGCCGGGCGTTTTCCCGCTTTTCTTCTCGCCGTTGCTCGCGAGTCATCCGCAAGTCCCTGCAGTGACCCCTTTCGACTATGGCAGACGATCAGAATCCTCAACTTCCCCTCGGCGACGGATCGGGCGGCCCCACGGGCGCTGCGAACCTTGTTCCCATCAACATTGAAGAGGAGATGCGCCGGTCGTATCTCGACTATTCGATGTCGGTCATCATCGGCCGCGCGCTGCCAGACGTGCGCGACGGACTCAAGCCGGTGCATCGCCGCGTGCTCTACACGATGCACGAGATGGGCCTGCAGCACAACAAGAAGTACACCAAGTGCGCCAAGGTCGTCGGTCAGGCCATGGGTGTGTACCACCCGCACGGCGACTCGGCCATCTATGACACCCTCGTCCGCCTCGCCCAGCCCTTCAGCCTGCGCTATCCGCTGATCGACGGCCAGGGCAACTTCGGTTCGGTCGACGGCGATCCGCCGGCGGCCATGCGTTACACCGAATGCCGTCTGCTCAAGGTCGCAGGCGAGCTGGTTGCCGACATCGAAATGGAGACGGTCGACTTTTCGCCGAACTACGACGAATCGACCCTCGAGCCGACCGTGCTGCCGACGCGCATCCCGAACCTGATCGTGAACGGTTCGAGCGGCATCGCCGTGGGCATGGCGACCAACATCCCGCCCCATAACCTCACCGAGGTCGTGAACGCGGCCATCGAGATGGTGAACAACCCGCATGCCGGGCTGGAAGACGTCCTCCGGCACGTGCAGGGTCCGGATTTCCCGACGGGCGGCTTCATCTACGGTCGCAGCGGCATCGCGAATGCCTACCGCACCGGCCGCGGCCGCTTCCTCATGCGCGCCAAGTGCGCCATCGAGAACATCAACAACAATCGCCAGGCGATCATCGTCAACGAGATTCCTTACCAGGTGAACAAGGCGCGCCTCATCGAGCGCATCGCTTCGCTGGTAAACGAAAAGACGATCGACGACATCAGCGACGTGCGCGACGAGAGCGACCGCGACGGCATGCGCATCGTCATCGAGCTGAAGCGCGGCGCCGAAGCGCAGATCGTGCTGAACCAGCTCTACAAGCACACGCAGATGCAGGAAGGCTTCTCGATGATCTTCCTGGCCGTGGTCAACGGCCAGCCGAAGGAACTCGCGCTGCCCGATGCGATCCGCGCCTTCATCGATCACCGTATCGAAGTAGTGCGCCGCCGCACAGCCTACCAGCTGCGCAAGGCGCGCGAGCGCGAGCACATTCTGCTCGGCTACCAGATCGCGCTCGATCACCTCGATAACGTCATCAAGATCATCCGCGGATCGTCTTCCCGCGCCGATGCCCGCGAGAACCTCTTCCAGTTCTTCTCGGGACGCACGATCACCGTGCGCGACCAGGCGCTGGCCGGCGTCACGCTCGATCCGGCGAAGTATGCCATCGATCCGGCGACGCTAATCAACCCGACGCTCACGCTGAGCTACCGTCAGATCGACGCCATCCTTGAACTGCAGCTCTATCGCCTGACCCAGCTCTCGATCGACGAGCTGCTGAAGGAGCTGGCTGAAGTCCGCGACCGCATCGCCGAGTACGAGTCCATTCTCGCCTCGGAGAAGAAGTTGCGCTCGGTCATCGTGAAGGAGCTCGAGCAGGTCAAGAAGGAATACGGCGACGAGCGCCGCACCCAGATCCTCGACGAGACGGCCGAGCTTCAGCTTGAAGACCTGATCGCCGACGAGCAGGTCGCGGTCACCGTCTCGCACTCCGGCTACCTGAAGCGCACGCCGATCTCGACCTACCGCCAGCAGCGCCGTGGCGGACAGGGCCGTTTGGGCATGAAGACCCGCGAGGAAGATTTCGTCTCGCAGCTCATCATCGACTCGACGCACGCCTACCTGCTCTGCTTCACCAACACGGGCCGCGTCTACTGGCTCAAGGTCTACGAAGTCCCCGACGTAGGCGCAGCCGGCAAGGGCAAGTCCATGGCCAGCCTGCTCAACCTGCAGCCGGGCGAGAATGTCCGCACCATCCTGCCTGTCCGCAACCTGACCGAAGAAGGCAAGTTCATCTTCTTCGCGACGCGCGAGGGCACGGTCAAGAAGACGCCTCTCAAGGACTTCTCGAACGTGATGGCCCGCGGCATCATCGCCATCGGCATCGAGGGCGAGGACGAGCTGATCGGCGCACGCATCACCGACGGCAACCAGGTTGTCTTCCTCGCGACGCACGACGGCATGGCCATCCGCTTCGACGAGAACGATGTCCGCTCCATGGGCCGCCCGGCCCGCGGCGTACGCGGCATCGACCTCGGCAAGAAGGATTACCTCGTCGGACTCGCCGCGACTCCCAAGGAACGCGCCAAGGATGGCGAAGGCATCAACTGCGCCTGCCTCATTCTGACGGTGACGGAACAGGGCTTCGGCAAGCGCACCGATGTGGACGAGTACCGCCTCCAGACCCGCGGCGGCAAGGGCGTCATCAATCTGAAGACGACTTCCCGCAACGGCAAGGTGACGGGCATCCACCTGGTCGACGATACCTCGGAGCTGATGATCATCAGCCAGTACGGCAAGATCATCCGCATCGACACCAAGACCGTGCGCGCCGCCGGCCGCTCGACGCAGGGCGTAAAGCTGCTGAACCTCGAGGAAGAGGACAAGGTAGCCGCAGCCGTCGTCATCCCGCCGGAAGAAGCAAAGGAAGAGCTGGAGAACGGAACGCTGCTTCAGTAGCTTTCAATCGAAAGACGAAAACAGGAAGGGCGCTCTTGCGAGCGCCCTTCCTGTTTTTATTTGCATTGTCATTCTGACCGGAGCGAGACCGCTTCATCATCTCGCGAAGTGGAGGAACCTGCGGCCCTCTACGCACCTCGAGGATTCGGGTGCCCCGTCCAAGCTTCGCCTGTGCGGGAGAGTACGAACTCCGGGTGCCCCATGTCTCGCTTCTGAGACATGGGATACCTCTCTGTTGCGCCTAGCTCGACAGAGCAGCGCTCGCCACACCGATCAGCACAAAGATCGCCCACCACCCCACCACAGCCGTCGCGGCCTTGGCGGTCGAGATCTTCGCAACGATCGCAACACCGATCGAGGCCAGCACCAGAGACCAGATCTCAAAGAGATCCAGGTGCATGCAAAGCGCCGTCAGCGCCTTGGGCGCATCCTGGCTGAGATAGAAACCGATGTTGGTTCCGACCGGATTCTGCAGCAGAAATGAGTCCGGCGCGAGACCCGCAAAGAGCGACACGATCGCCAGCAGGTACTTGATGTTCATCACCAGCGACGCATACAGATTCACCGCGAAGATCTGGCCGAAGGTGGCCTTGCCGCCGAAGATGAAATTCGCCGTCACCCAGACCAGCAGCCCGTTGATCGCCGTGAAGATAAGCACGACGACGGTATAGGCGTAGGTCGTGACCCCGGTGACCTTCGCCGCCACCGCCTTGGTATTTTCGGCCTGCTCCGGCTTCATCTGCGCGAACTTCTCTTCGGTCGCCGGGGTCTGGTGCAGGATGTTCTCATACACCTTCTGCCAGCCAACCTTCTGCTGCACGGCAAAGGCGAAGCTCACGCTGACGAGGATCATGATGACCAGCGGCCCGAGAAAGGCTGAGCTGCGCAGGATATCGGTAAAGGTCTTCGAAGGCGCGGTAAAGGTATCCACCACGCGCTGCACTTCACTCAGCGGTGCGGTATTCGGCTGGGGAACAGAAAGAGCGTCGGCCATACTTCCTCCGGATGATCGCGCCAGCGGCGCGTCGTGCTTGGCGGGATTGTATCCCGCCTGTTGATGGAATCGAATCAAATTCGGCCTGCACGTGCAGGCATGCCCGGCCCGAGGCCGGAACCGGAGCCGGGCCGCGCGCTCTCACGGAAGGCCCGCACCGCCCGCCACACATACGTCACCATGGCAATGGCAAGGCCCACGAGCGCGAAGCCCACCGAGAGCCGGACCACCAGGTTCGCAAGCTGCGTGTACTCGACCGCATGCGGACCATCTGCAATAACGAAGACCGAAGCACGCACGATGAAAACCGCGATGCCGGCACTGTACATGCGCGTCGCCAGCGCAGCTACCGGCGGAAGCCATGGCAATTCAGGCCGAGCCAGCACCAGTCCCGACTCCACCATGCCCAGCAGCGCGGCGCCGATCAGAAATGGATAGACCGTATGCCATACCGGAGCCGCATGCAGTACATACGCCGCAGGTCCGATCACCAGGAATGGGTAATGCGGCACAGCCAGCAGCCACATCAGGCCGACGCCGTGGAAGACCGCATCCGTGAGCGCCTTGCGACGGCGGCGCTGTGCCTGCGGAGGACGCACAGGCGGCAGCTTCATCGGATCCCATCCATGCGAACCTGTTCCGTCGATACAGGAGGCGCTCACCCCAAAGCGCTCGAGCGCTGCGAAAATCGCCGTGATGATTCCAACCTGTAACACAAGCACTTCCACGATGAGAGATACGGAGTGCGACAGGGAGTGCTCCATTCCTGCTACGCCCCATCCATGCGTGAACAGACTCAGCGCCGTGACCAACATCCAGACGCCAAGGTTGATACCCAGCGGGATCTTCAGCACCCACATATACATCGGGTAGAGTCCCGGCCCGATAAGGCTGCGCTGCGGGAGATAGCCGGCCGCAACCACCGCCGGACGCCCTCGGCGGCGCAGGATCTCGGCAACTTCGGCATCGGCGAGCGGGCGGCCAAGCTCCTCGGCGCGGTCCTCCATCTGTGCTGCCAGGTCCGCCTCGATCTCGGCGAGAATGTCGTCCTTCGAGGCGCGCGGCAGCCAGAACCCGACCGCCTGCAGGTACCGCTGAATCAGACCGTTGCTGTTCATCCTTCCCTCGTTCCTGCCGGCTCTGCCTCCGGCTTCGTGCTCGCTTCGTCTGTGCCCGCAAGTTCAGCCACGTGCCCCGAGCCGCCTTCCAGCCTCTTCCCAAAGACGATGCGCCGCAGCGCCGCGCCAATCGCCTCATGCTCGCGGAGCAGCTGGGCCAGCACCTCTCCGCCAGTGGCCGAAAGCCGGTAAAAGCGCTTGTTGCGCTTTTCCTCCTCGCGCCAGTGGCTCTCGAGCAGCCCCTGCGCCTCGAGCCGCCGCAACAGCGGGTACAGCGTGTTTTCGTCGATGGCCAGCCCCTGGTCGCTCAGCGCCTTCCGCAGGGCATAGCCATAATGCTCCCGGCGCAGCTCCGCGAGGACGGCGAGCGTAAGGCTGCCGCGGCGGAGTTCGAGCCTGAGATTTTCAAAGATTTCGTTTTCCATCGCTGCACTCTGTTGCCATACACTGTGCAGTACACAGTGTGTGGCAACAGTATCATCCACCCCCTGCGCCATGTCAAAGAAATTTCGCGGATAGCGCTACCACCGCCCCCATGAAGCTGAATCCCGTGAAATTAGCGTCCAACTCGCATCGAACTCATAGAACGCGGGTTATGGATCATCAGGGGCCAGTGTGGGCCGCCCCTGAACGTAGCCGATAGACAAAGCAGGGAGACAGACAGGAATGAGGAAGGCAAGGATGAAGCACGCGGCCATGCTCGCCGCGGTACTGGTATGTGGATCATTGCTCCGGCTGCTGGCAGCTCCGGCCAACGGAAAAACGCTGACAGCCTCGGCGGCAGACAAGACCTTCCTCAGCAACGTCTCGCAGGGCGGGCTCTACGAAGTGGAAGCCGGAGAAGTGGCCGCCGAGCGCGGCAAATATCTCGCAGTCAAAGACTTCGGCGCACTGGACGCGCATGACCACGACGGCGTGAATGCGCAGCTGAAACACATCGCCGATGCCACCGGGGAGAAGATCGAGCCCGGCCTGAACGCCCAGTTCACCGCGAGGCTGGTGAAGCTGAAGGCGGTGCCGGACGACCAGTTCGACTCCTATTACATTGAGGACATGAAGGACATTCACAACAAGGACGAGGCCCTGTTCGTGAAAGAAGCCCAGGATGGATCGGGCCCCTACAAGGAGTTCGCAAAAGAGGCCGGCATCCTCGTCAGGGCTCACCTCGGCTGGCTGAATACGATCTAAGCGGCTTGTTCCTAAGCTCTTAGCGCTGAGGACCGCTTGCGTTAGCCGCTTCGGCCGCAGGCGCATCGGCGTCGCCATCTTCCACCAATACGGCGGAGAGCCCGACCAGGTCAAAGCTGACAGGTTGGGCTCCGCTGACGGCGAAGGCGACGCGAAGCGGCTCGCGCTGCCATGCCGCGGGCGCGCAGGCCGGGGTGGGATGATGCTGCGGATCCCACGGGCCGAGCTTCTTCGCAAGCAGCGGCCGCCGCGCGGCGAGCTGCGCCACGACGGCATAGAGCTGCCGTCCGCTGCTGTTGAGCCCGCAGTACGCGGCATAATCGCGAAACCAGACCACCTCGCTCACCGCAGGGTCGTAGTCGGCGAGATGGAGCGCCGTGATCTTCCCCGAGACGCGGTCGACCAGCAGCCACGGGCCCTTCTGCCACACCCAGCTCGGGGCGCGAGGACCACTCTTCTGCCCCGGCGATGGAGTCGACGCGTCCGCCGGGAGAGCGTCGTTCAGGCGGATGGCGCGGCGGACGACAAAGCTGCGATCGGTGATGTCATGCGCCGGACCGGTGGTCCACTCCTTCACCTTGCCATCGACTACCAGCGGCCGGACGGCGAGATCGTGCTCATCGCCGGTCGCACCGGCGGGGTCGCCCTCGACTGAATACGGCACTTTCTTCAAACCGCCAAGTGAGACCGTGTGCCCCTTCGCCGGAGCAGCGCACAGCATCCCCGGCAGAAGAATGAGGACAAGCAGCGGCAAAACTTGAAGGCGCGGCAGCACGCACGCAGGATAGGCTCAACGCGCAAACAGCGGCATATCACCGAGGTAATGGGTACGCAGACTGCAAGCTACGCCGGCGGCAGAAATTCCGTCCGGTATTTCGCCGCGAGCGCCTCGGACTTCGCCTTCAACCCGGCCTGCGCCGCCTCGTCGAGTTTTGGCGGCGGCGTGGTGCGCGTGGCGACAGGGATGCCAACCTCGGCGAAGAACTCCTCCTGCATGGCGGGCGAGCAGATGCAAAGCAGGCGCGCGGGTTTATCGCTGGCATTGCGAAAGCGATGCGGCGCATTGGCCGGAATGTGGATGGTCTGCCCGGCACGCACGGTGGAGGTCTCGCCGCGAAAAGTCGCTTCGATCTCGCCCTCCTGCACGAGGAAAGTCTCCTCGAAATCATGACGGTGCGGAGGCGGTCCGCCGCCCGGCAGCACATGCATATCGATAAGACAGTACTGCCCGGCCGTGTCCTTGCCAGTGAGCAGCGTCGTATACGTATTTCCGGCAAGACCGATGTGCGGCAGCGTCTCCGCATCGGCCAGGACCAGCTTGCGGCTCAGATCATCGGGCGGAATCGAACTGGAAGTGCTCATGACGTGCCTCCTACGCTTTGGGATGCAGGGGCGCGCCGTAGCGAAAGAAGAGCCCTTCACTGCAGCGGAAATCCGGGTGCCCCACGTCTCGCTTCTGAGACGTGGGATCTGGGATGCCGGTCGTTGAATGACAAGCGCCTCCCACCCAAGCGGAGCTTGGATGGGGCACCCGCATCCTCGCTATACGCGAAGAGCCGCAGGCTCCTCCGCCGCGCGAGCCTTGCGGCTCGCGGCGGTCGGAATGACAGTTCACGTGTGCAATAAGAAGAGTGCCGGGGCGCGACCAGCCGGAGCGGATGCCGAAGGCGATCCGCTCCCACGCGTAGTGGCTTAGAGCGAGGCTGTGGCGGGAAGGATACTGTCTACGTCGACCCACTCGGTGGGGTAGTTGCCGGTGAAGCAGGCCACGCAGAACTGGTTGCCGGTGTCGCCCGCGCAGGCGTGCTGCATGCCGTCGAGCGAGAGGTACGCCAGCGTGTCAGCTTCGATGAAGCTGCGGATCTCCTCGATCGACTGGTTCGCCGCGATCAGCTCCGACTTGCGGGGCGTATCGATGCCGTAGTGGCAGGGCGAAATCGTCGGCGGGCAGCTGATGCGGAGATGCACTTCCTTCGCACCGGCGGCGCGCACCATGCGCACGATCTTACGGCTGGTGGTGCCGCGGATGATCGAGTCATCGACCAGGATGATGCGCTTGCCCTGCAGCAGATTGCGCACCGGGTTGAGCTTGAGCTTCACGCCGAAGTCACGCACGCGCTGCTCGGGCTCGATGAAGGTGCGGCCCACGTAGTGGTTGCGGATGAGGCCGAAGCGGAACGGGATGCCACTCTCCGCCGCGTAGCCGATCGCCGCCGTCACGCCGGAATCAGGCACCGGCACAACCAAGTCGGCAGGCACGCCGGATTCGCGGGCCAGCTGGCGGCCCATCTCTTCGCGGCTCTCCTGCACCCAGCGATTGAAGATCTTGCTGTCCGGACGCGCGAAGTAGACATGCTCGAAGACGCAGCTCGCCTGCTTGACGCCGGTCGAGTAGCGGCGCGAGGTCACGCCATCCTTTGAAACCATCACCAGCTCGCCCGGCTCCACATCGCGCACGTACTTGGCGCGAAGCAGATCGAAGGCGCAGGTCTCGGAGGCGAAGACGACCGTATCGGGACCGTCGGGGTTTTCGATGACGCCCATCGAGAGCGGACGGAAGCCGCGCGGATCGCGGGCCGCGAAGATGCGGTCGCGCGTCATCATCACGATCGAGAAGGCGCCGTCGACCTGCGAGAGCGAGTCGGCGATAGCGTCGACCAGCGTGCCCGCCTTCGAGTGCGCGATGAGCTGGACGATGATCTCCGAGTCGCTGGTGGTCTGGAAGTACGCGCCTTCGCGCTCGAGGCGCGTGCGGATGTTGCCCAGGTTCACCAGGTTGCCGTTGTGGGCAATCGCGATGAGGCCCTTGGTCGACTCCACGCGAATGGGCTGCGCGTTGAGCAGAGCCGAGTCGCCGGTGGTCGAGTAGCGGGTGTGGCCGATGGACATGTCGCCCTGCAGCTTGGCGAGCACATCTTCGGTGAAGATGTCCGCAACCAGGCCCATGCCCTTGATGTTCGAGAGCGTCTTGCCGTCGGCAGTGGCAATACCGGCCGACTCCTGTCCGCGATGCTGCAGCGCGTACAGGCTGAGATACACCTGGCGCGCGGCCTCGGGATGGTTGTAGACGGCGGCGACACCGCACTCCTCGCGGAGCTTGGGGTCTTCTTCGTTGTCCAGACCGCGTGCACGCATGTACTCGGCTTCGCTTATGCCGAGGATCTGGGTGGACTGGCCGGGGAAACCTTCCATCAACAGCGGGTTCACGCGAGCACCTCGTTCGCGGAGTGGTCGTGCAGGGTCTGTTCGAGCGACTGCGACCACGGCGCGCGGAGATCGGCAACGGTGCTGTCGATGACCGGGGTCTCATTGATGCTGACCTTGAACGCACCGCCGGTGACGTGACCGAGCTTGTCGGCAAAGTAGCCGAACTCTTCGGCCAGCGACTCGATCTCGACGATCTGCGCTTCATCGCAGGTGATGAGCACGTCGCCGTACTCGGAGAAGAGATTGAAGTAGGGCTTGAGCTGGTCTGCGGTCTCGGCGGAGTTGTCGAGGATATCGACATCGACACCGAGCTTGTTGGCGAAGCCGCCTTCGGCCAGCGTAACGGCCATGCCGCCGTCTCCAATGTCGCTGGCCGAGTGGATCAGGCCGCGCTCGGAGAGCTCGGCGAGCAGCTTGTGCAGGTTCGCTTCGGCTTCGAGGTCCAGCTGCGGCACTTCGCCCCAGAACGACTTCAGGAGAGTCTTCGCGAACTCGGTCGAGCCGAGCTTGCGATAGGCATCCTGATCGTCCGCGGCTTCGGTCTCTTCCGAAGTATTGGGCCAGAGCCAGAGGATCGCATCGCCCGCCTTGCGGAAGTCCGAGCCCACGGCCTTGGTCACGTCGTCGATTACGCCGACGATGCCGAGGACAGGGGTGGGGTATATGCCCTCGCCCTTGGTCTCGTTGTAGAGCGAGACATTGCCGCCGGTGACCGGCGTGCCCAGAGCGTTGCAGGCCGCGGCGATGCCGTCGATGGCGGTGGAGAGCTGCGCCATAATCTCCGGCTTTTCCGGGTTGCCGAAGTTGAGGCAGTTGGTGGTGGCGACGGGCGTCGCGCCGCTACAGGCCACCTTGCGGGCGGCTTCGGCGACGGCGTGCTGCGCGCCCAGCTCGGGGTTCAGATAACACCAGCGGCCATTGCCGGCGAGCGCCATGGCAATACCGCGCTCGTGGCCCGGAGTGCCCGTGCCCTTGATGCGCATGACGCCGGCTTCTGCGCCGGGGCCCTGCACGGTGTTGGTCTGCACCATCGAGTCATACTGCTCGAAGACCCAGCGCTTGTCGCAAACGTTCGAGGACGAGAGCAGCGTCTTGAGATCGGCCGTGTAGTCGCGCGGTTTGCTTAACTCGGCAAGCACCTCCGCCGGAGCATCGACCGGAACCGGAGCCTTCCACGTACCGACGGGACGGTGATAACGCGGCGCGTCGTCGGTCAGCGAGGTATTCGGGATATCCGCCATCAGCTCGCCCTTGTGGACGATGCGCATGCGCGGGTCGGCAATGACGGTGCCGACGATGGTGGCGTCGAGCCCCCACTTATAGAAGACGTCGAGCACTTCCTGCTCGCGGCCCTTCTCGGCGACGAGGAGCATGCGCTCCTGCGACTCGGAGAGCATCATCTCGTAGGCGGTCATGTTGGTTTCGCGCTGGGGAATCTGGTCGAGGTTCATCTCGACGCCGACACCGCCGCGCGCGCCCATCTCGCAGCTCGAAGAGGTGAGGCCGGCAGCACCCATGTCCTGGATGCCGACGATCGCGCCGGTCTTCATGGCCTCGATGCAGGCCTCGAGAAGCAGCTTCTCCATGAACGGATCGCCCACCTGCACGTTGGGGCGCTTCTGCTCGGAGCCTTCCTTGAACTCTTCCGACGCCATGGTCGCGCCGTGGATACCGTCGCGGCCCGTCTTGGCCCCGACATAGATCACCGGATTGCCGACGCCGGTCGCCTTGGCGTAGAAGATCTCATCGCGACGGACGAGGCCGAGCGCGAAGGCGTTCACCAGCGGATTGCCGGAATAGCAGGGCTCGAAACGCGTCTCGCCGCCGAGGTTCGGCACGCCGAAGCAGTTGCCGTAGGCCGCGATGCCGTGGACCACGCCCTCGAGCACGGAGTGATTCTTGTTCACCAGCGCCGCATCCGCGGAGCCCGGCTCGATGGGCCCGAAGCGCAGCGAATCCATGACCGCCAGCGGACGGGCGTTCATGGTGAAGATGTCGCGCAGAATGCCGCCCACACCCGTGGCCGCGCCCTGGAAGGGCTCGATATACGAAGGGTGGTTGTGCGATTCGATCTTGAAGGCGCAGGCCCAGCCGTCGCCTACGTCAATGATGCCGGCGTTTTCACCCGGCCCCTGCACGACACGAGCGCTCTCGGTCGGCAGCCGCTTCAGGTGCACGCGAGATGACTTATAGGAGCAGTGCTCGCTCCACATCACGGAGTAGATACCAAGTTCGGTAAGGGAAGGGGTGCGGCCAAGCGCGGCGAGGATGCGTTCGTACTCCTCGGCCGTGATGCTGTGCTGAGCCAGAAGCTCGGGCGTGACGGTGACCGGTTTAGGGGTCACGGCATTCTCTGATTTCATGGCGATGAAACACTATTGTCGCATGCGTGCGCGGGGCGGCGCTCGCCACAGGGCCGGATTCACGGGGATTCACGCAGGAACCTGTTGGCAGAATGGTTACTTCGGTGCGGCCGCGGCGATATCATGCACCGCGCGGATGTGCGCCGGGGTCGTCCGGCAGCATCCGCCGATGGCCTGGGCTCCGACAGCGTACCACTGCTTCGCCAGTGCGGCATAGCCTGCGACATCGGCAGGGCCATATGCCGAGGGATACCAGGAGCGGGTTTCGGCGTTCCAGAGCTCGCCCGAGTTCGGGTAGGCGATCGTGGCCTTTTTCGTGGCCGGCCGGACGGACTCGAGCAGCGGCAACACGAATCGCGGCTGGGTGCAGTTGACGCCGACGGCGATCACCCGCTCGCAGTCCTCGTCTTCGTCCTCCGGATCCCCGAAGACGGCCGCGCACTCGGCCAGCGTCTCGCCGTGGGCGACATGCGCCTCATCGCGGCAGGTGAACGAGACCCAGGCGGAGATATTGGGAAAATCGGCGAGGGCAACCGCGATGGCGCGCGCCTCCTCGAGCGAGGGCACCGTCTCGAAGGCGACGAGGTCCGCCTTGGTGTCGGCAAGGATTTCGAGGCGCCCGGCGTGGAAGTCGACCAGTTCTGTGAAGGGGATCTCGTAATTGCCGTGGAATTCGGCTCCATTATGGAGCGCTGCGCCGTAGGGACCGAGCGAGGCGGCGAGAAAGACCGGACGCGGGCTCTCGGCGGCATAGAGAACACGGGCCTCCTCGGCGATTTCCACTGAGCGACGGAGGGCATTATGGGCGTGATGCGCCGGGCGGCCCAGCTCCTCGTATCCCAGCGCCGAGACCTGGTAGCTGACGGTCGAAATGCAGTCGGCCCCGGCATGCAGGTAGTCGAGATGGACCGCGCGAATGCGCTCGGGCACGGTATCGAGAATGTGCGCCGACCACAGCGGGCCGGAGATATCGAGGCCATGGCGCTCGAGCTCGGTGGCCATACCGCCGTCGAGCACGCGGACCGGCGCGAACTGGGCTGGCGTCAGGGGTCTCATCGGGCGGCCTCGGCCGTGAGCATGGTGAAACATCGCGCAGAGGCGCGGAGAAAATCCGGCGGCAGCGAGGCGAGTTTCGTCCGAAAGCGCATCTTTCTGTTACACTTGATTCTAGCTCGCAACAAGGCCGGGAACACCAGGACCCATCGCCCGCGAGTTCCCAGCAACAGCAGTTCGGGGAGTGGCTCAGCCTGGTAGAGCACCTGCTTCGGGAGCAGGGGGTCGGAGGTTCGAATCCTCTCTCCCCGACCATCTAAGGCCTTCGGCCAATCCTTTCTAATCCAGATGTAAACGCGCCGGCTATGCAGCCTGGCGGCAGCTTGACGTGCCCGTTTTCTCCTCCGCACATGAGTACGAATGTCATGAGGCGGAAGACGGCAGCGTTACCGGCACGGTACTTTTGCGGGATTCCGCCAAAAATGGACCAGTGCTGCAATAGTCACATGGTCGCTATGGCAGATGTCTCTCAGATCAACGCTTCCCTGCCCGCGCACGTACGCCCCGCCTGCAAACAGTGCGGAGGGCACGCTACCCATCGTACCCACAGGAGAGTGCTCGAGCGCTTGCTGTTCCGGCTTCGCGCCTATCGCTGTGATGAGTGCAATAAACGCTTTCTTGCTCCCTTTCAACAGGATTAACCCCATAAAACCCAGCGAAGGCCAGGCCGGCGAAGTTTGCCGGCCTGTGTTTTTTGCCTTACGCAGGCCGCACCGGCTCCTGCGGAGAGATCCCGTCCGGATCGTTGACCACGGCGCCGGCAGGAGCGGCAACCGAACCCTGCAGGAGCGGATCGTTCGTCGCGACCATCCAGCGGTGCAGGCGTCCGCGCACATCCTCGAGCTGCGCGGCATAGGCTGGATCGCCCGCCAGGTTCTCATGCTCGGTCGGATCGAAGAGCAGATCGTAGAGACTTTCCTGCGGCAGGCGATGCGTCGCCCATCCCGCTTGCAGCCAGAGTGACTTGCTGAGGCCATCGTCGCAGTTCGGCAGAACCGGCGTGGTCCTGCTGCCGAAGCGCCGGATGTACTTCCAGCGCCCGGTGCGCACGGCGCGAACCGGCTCGTAGGCGGCGTGATAGTTCACCTCGGCAAAGATCTCCTCATGCACCTCGGATACCTTGCCGTTGAGCAGCGGCAGCAGCGACTTGCCCTGCAGCCATGCAGGCGCAGCGATGCCGAGATAGTCGCAGAGCGTCGGGAAGAGATCGATCTGCGAGACCATCGCGTCCTGCACCACGCCTTTGCCGATGCCCGGACCACGCAGGATGAGCGACACACCCCAGCCATCGTCGGTGAGGTTGCACTTCATGCGCGGGAAGGAGATGCCGTGGTCGGTGGTGCTGACCACGAGCGTGTTCTCGAGCTGCCCGTTTCGCTCCAGCGCCTCGAGCACCCAGCGCACGCCGTCATCGAGAATGCGCGCGCTGGCGCGGTATCGCGCAAAGTCTTCACGCGTCTCAGGAGCATCGGGGATGGGACGTGGCGGAGCCTGGTAGTTTGCGCGGTCTTCGGCAGTCGCGTCGGGATACTCGCGATGCGTCTCGAAGAAGCCAATGTCGAGGAAGAACGGAGCCGCGGGCCTGCTGTCGAGAAACGCCACAGCCGCCGGGGCCACAACCGTCGCGCTCGTGCCATAGTGATCGGCCTTCGTGGATGGCCGCGCGAGAATGCGATCGTAGCCGATCGTCTCCGGCACTTTCGCCACGTGCTGAACGCCCGCCAGCACGGTGAGATAGCCCGCGTCATGCAGCGTATGCACCATGTGCTGTTTGTAATCGTTCAGCGAGAAGCCGCGATGCGCCAGCCCCAGCATGCCGCTGTTGTGCGGATAGAGCCCGGTGAGCAATCCTGCGCGGCTGGGCGAGCAGGTGGGCGCCACGCTGAACGCCCTGCGAAAGAGTGTGCCTTCATCGGCGAGCCGCTGGATGTGCGGCGTCGGCACATCGTAGCCGTAAGGCGCGAGATAACGGCCCGTGTCATGCGAATGCAGGTAGATGATATTCGGACGCCGTGTCAGGCCGGATGCGGCAGCCGGAATACTCGACGCAATCGCAGCCGCAGCCGTTCCCTTGAGAAAGTTACGGCGTGACACTTCA
Source organism: Silvibacterium sp. (assembly GCF_047605705.1). NCBI lineage: Bacteria > Pseudomonadati > Acidobacteriota > Terriglobia > Terriglobales > Acidobacteriaceae > Silvibacterium > Silvibacterium sp. The sequence goes on from NZ_JASGFD010000035.1 coordinate 26,045, forward strand.
GGATTCGCGGCGTTGTTCTCTGTCAAAGCTTTTCCCTCTCGATCGCAACAGGAATGCGCAGTTCGCAGGAACGACGAACGTTACTGCGAACTGCGCATCCGTGTTCTGCGCGGTGCCCTGGTAAGGGCTCCGGTTAAAAGGTGTAGTGAGCGGCAAGCTGCAGCGTACGCGAAGCCGTCGCACCGCCGGAGAGACCGGTGATGGTGCCGAAGCCTGTCGATCCGAAGGTGGTATTCGGATTCGCAAGGTTCGCGTGGTTGAGCGCGTTGAACGCCTCCATGCGAAGCTCCAGCTTCTGCCCCTCCACCGTGTCGATGGTCTTGAGCAGCGTCAGGTCCGTATCCGCCAGCCCGGGACCTCGGCCGAAGGTGCGAGGCGCGTTGCCGAAGGTATAGTTCGCGTTCTGCGCGAAGGCGCTGGTATCGAACCACTCCGCAACCTTTGCCGCGCGCGAACGGCCCGAGCGCAGGTCGTTCGGATTGCCGACAAGATTCGGACGCACACCGTCAGAGTAGCTGCCGGTGTTGTTGGTGGTGTCGATCGGGCTGAGAGCCGTGCCCGAGCGAACTTCCTCGAGACCGCTGACGCTCCATCCGCCGATGACCTGATTCACGATGTACGAGTTCGCATGAATCAGCTTGCCGTGGCCGAAGGGCAGCTCATACAGACCGCTGAGGATGATGCGGTTGCGGATGTCGCTGCCGGAGAGTCCCCAGCGGCCCTTCTGGTCGTAGTAGTTGGTGAAGCCGTCGTTGGGATAGCCGGCCACGCCAAAGCGCGCCGCGCTGTTGTCACGCATGTGCGACCAGGTGTAATTCGCCTGGTACTGGAAGCCGCTGCTGTAGCGCTTCTGCACCTGTATGTTGGCCGCGTTGTAGCCGGATTGTCCATCATCCGGATACAGGCTCTGCACGTTCGTGAACTGCGGGAAAGGACGCAGCGACTGTGCCTTGTAGGCCGTAGGATCGGCCGCCAGCAACGCCAGATTCGACGGCGTGATCTGGTCGACACCCTCTGCGTTCGGGCTCACCAGGTGATGTCCGAACGTGCCCGTGTAACCGATGTCGAGCAGCGTGCTGCCGGGCAGCTGGTGCTGCCAGTCGGTGTGGAGCTGATAGAGATAGCCGGTCTTGTGATCCTTCTGGATCCATTGCACAGTGGTATTCGGCGTGGCGCCCACCGCGACCGCTCCATAGCTCGGAGTCAGCTGTGCGGCCGTCGGGTAGGATGCCTGTCCCGTACCGTCCGTGCCATTGTCCTTGAGCAGGAAGGCCGGCGTTCCGGCTACCGAGTTCGGCGAGGTCAGCGAGATGGAGTTGGAGAAGCCGAGCGCCAGCACGATCGGCGTGGCCTGGTCATACTCGCCTTCGTACAGGATGCCCGAACCTACGCGGAGCACATCCTTGTCCGTCGCGGAGTAGGCAAATCCGAAACGGGGTCCGAAGAGCGTGCGGTCGAAGTTGTTTGCGTAGCGGCTCTGTCCGTTGATGCCGGCAAAGGTGATGACGCCGGGCGTCTGCGAAACCGGGTTGATGGCCGTGGGATCGAACGAGTTCTGGCGGTTGTTGCTCAGGTAGCGCGGCGAATCCAGGTCCCAGCGCAGACCGTAGTTCACCGTCAGGCGATTGTTCACATGCCAGTCATCCTGGGCATACAGACCCCAGCTCCAGGCCAGCGAGTAGAGCAGCTCCGTCTCCTGGCGCGAAGCGGAAGCGACGCGGCCCAGCAGCAGGTTTGCGAGCGAGCCCGCTGCATTGTTACTGCTGATGCCGGTGGAGTTGAAGGTGAAGAAGCCGCCGGCCGAAGGCGAGTAGCGATCGCCGTCCGCAGAGGTGCGGTAATCGACGCCGTACTTCGTCTGGTGCTTGCCGATCTGCCAGGAAAGATTGTCTGCGTATTCGTTGGCGAGAATTGGCGTCTGCAGGCGCTGCTGCTGCGAAGCGTTGCCGATGGTGGCAAAGCTGCCCAGCGTGACACCGGGAAAGAAGTCGGAGTTGATGCCCGGCAGCGCGAGATCGGCCGCAGCGGCGGAGTTGGTGCCATTGGTGAGTGCGAGCGCCTGGCGGAAGGAGAAGGTCGCGCGCGCCTCGTTCAGAAGATTCGGCGTGAAGGTGTGATTCCAGGTGGCCGAGGGATTGTAGTAGTAGCTCAGCGTGCTGCTGCCGTAAGGATCGGTTCCCGCCGTGGGATACACGTTGGGAACGCTCGAATGCGAGGGGTTGGCCAGCAGGCGGCCGTAAACCGAGTCGCGATCGGAGAACTTGTGATCGATGCGAAGCACGTAGATATCGCTCACCGTCTGCGTCGTATCGTTGCCGTCGAAGTTGCTGGTGTTCAGCGTTGCGCCCGCCACGTTCGGCAGCGGATAGTACGAGGCCAGCTTCTGGCCATACGGATCGAGCTCGGAGGGCGGCAGCACATTCTTCTGGCCGTTGTAGACGGCCTGCACGCCGGTGTTCGGATCGATGACGGTGGCCGCCACCTCGGAGAAGTTGCCGGTGCGCTCCAGAGCATCGGGTACATTCAGCAGCAGGCTCGAGCTGGTGGTCTCGCGACGGCCTTCATACGTGAAGAAGAAGTAGGTCTTGCCCTTCCACAAAGGGCCGCCGAGGCTGGCGCCGAAGAACTTGTACTGCAGCGGCGGATTGCTGGTGGTGAAATCCGGAACTGCCTGGAATCCCTGGCTGCGATAGTAGAGATACGCGCTGCCGTGGAAGTTATTCGTGCCGGACTTGGTGGTCATCTGGATGAAGCCGCCGCCGGAGCGGCCGAGCTCGGCCTTGTAATCCGAGATGCTGAAGCTGAACTCCTGCAGCGAGTCGATGGGCAGGTTGAACTCCTGCTCGGGCACGCCCTGCAGAAGGTTCTGCGTAGTGCCGCCATCCACCGTATAGTTCGCATTGTCGCCGCGGCCGCCGGCCACGGTGAATTCCGTGCTCGAACCGGTACCGCTGCTTACGACCATGCCGCTCAGGCGCTGTAGCTGCGTCGCCGTGCGGTCGAGAAGCGGATAATTCGTGATCGCCGTATTCTCGACTTCATCCGTGATGGACGAAGAGGTCGACTGAAGCTGCGCCACATCGCTATGCACTTCGATCTTTTCGACGACATGCCCCACGTTGAGCGTGAAGTTCACCGCGGAAGCCTGGCCCGTGAAGATCTCCACGCCTTCCTTGGTCTGCGAGTCGAAGCCATCCTTTACGACGGTGATGTCGTAGTGGCCGGGAAGAAGGATGGGGAAAGAGTAGAAGCCCGACTTGTCCGTGGTCTTCGACTGCGAGAGACCGGTTTCCGTCCTTGTCACGGTGACGGTTGCGTCCGAGACCTGCGCCTTCTGCGCATCCTGCACCGAACCGGTAAGTGAGCCATCATTCTGCGCTCTTGCGCTGACCGCGCCGAGACCGCCAAGAAGAACAATCGCTGCAATCAGGGCACGCACAGATAGACTGCCGCGCCTGCGTATGTGAAGAGTCTTCACACCGCCTCCTTAAAAATTTTCAATTGAAAACAAAAAAGCCCACGACAGGAATCGTGGGTGAAGCAGGAGAGATCTCGAGGACCTCTTGCACTACTTATCAGCAAAACCGCGCGCCACGCCGCTGCCTAATCTGCGAGAGACAGATGAGTGCGACAACAACAGGCCGTACGCTGTGCTGTGCGGGAGCGCATGAACCTATATAGCCATAGCGATCTTCAAAAAGCAACGGATTTGTGCAGACCGGCCTGGATTGCCGGGAAACGCTCTCACGCTCCGGCCATCCATGATCTTGACAATCCCTCATCCGGCCAGCATCATCGACTCGATGCGTCTCCGTTCCAGCCATCACGAGAGCTGTTGTTGTCACCCTGGTGCCTCCCCGGCATCGGAGTCTTTCTCGTGGACATCGGCGACGACGCGCTTCTGACGCAGCACTCCGTCTCCGCATCCAGCGCATGGCCGACTGCGAGAATGCCTTCGCGGGCTTTTCCCTTGTGTTCCGCATCCCTGTGGCGTATCAGGATCTTCGATGAACGCGTTTCACATCATGGCCAAGCCGCACGGCCCGATCTGTAACCTCGACTGCACGTATTGCTATTACCTCGAAAAGGAAAAGCTCTACGCGAAGTCCGGCCGCGGCTTCCGCATGCCGGACGATGTGCTCGAGAGCTACATCCGCCAGTACATCGCCTCGCACCCCTCCTCGCACGTCAGCTTCGCGTGGCAGGGCGGCGAGCCGACGCTGCTCGGCGTGGAATACTTCGAGCGCATTGTCGCGCTGCAGCAGCAATACGCAAACGGCAAGACCATCGAGAATGCGCTGCAGACTAACGGCACGCTGCTCGACGATGCATGGGGCGAGTTTCTCGCGAAGAACCGCTTCCTCATCGGCCTCTCCATCGACGGCCCCGAGCACCTGCACGATGCCTATCGCGTCGACAAGGGCGGCAAACCGAGCTTTGCACGCGTGATGCGCGGCCTCGATGTGCTGAAGAAGCATGGCGTCGAATTCAACACGCTCACCGTGGTCAATCGCAAGAACTCCTACCACGGCCGCGAGGTCTACCGCTTCCTCAAGCAGATCGGCAGCCGCTATCTGCAGTTCATCCCCGTCATCGAGCAGGTCGCGCACGAGCCGGACCACAACGGCCTGCGCCTGCTGAAGCCATACGCGCGCACGCAGACGCAGGTCTCCGAGTGGTCTGTCGAATCGCTGCAGTTCGGACGCTTCCTACAGGAGGTCTTCGACGACTGGGTTCTTCAGGACGTCGGCCGCGTGTACGTGCAGGCCTTCGATGTCGCACTCGAGTCATGGGCCGGACTGCCGCAGTCGCTTTGCGTCTTCGCCCCCACATGCGGCAGCGCCCTGGCGCTCGAACACAACGGCGACCTTTACTCCTGCGATCACTTCGTCTACCCGGAGAACAAGCTCGGCAACATCACCGAACAGCCGCTGCTGCGCATCCTCAACTCGCCGCAACAGGATCGCTTCGGCAAGGCAAAAGACACGGGACTGCCCGCGGAGTGCCGCAGCTGCGATGTGCGTTTCGCCTGCAATGGAGAGTGTCCCAAGCATCGCTTCACGACCACGGCGTCAGGCGAGTACGGACTCAATTATCTCTGCGCCGGCTACAAGCACTTCTTTCATCACATCGATCCGTACATGCGCTTCATGGCGAACGAACTTCGCCGCAAGGGCGCGCCGGCCCGGGTGATGGAGTGGGCTCGCACACAACGCCAGCGCGAAGCCGTAACTGCTTAGCGAAAGCATTCCGCCCGGCCACAGAGGCCGGCACACATCCCCGCAGCAACACACGGAAATCTGTAATCGCAATCTGGAATCAGGGAGCAATGCATGAGACGAAGAAAGAAACTCGGGCTTCTGTTGAGCAGCACGCTTGCCGCGCAATCCTGGCATGCCGTATGGGCGAGCGAAGATCAGGCGCCCAAAGATCACCAGCAGGATTCGACGGCCGCGGAGCCCGGCCACGACGCGCAGCATGCGCCGCAGCCCGGATGGCCGGAGCCGCCAACAGCGCACGCAGGCGCGCCCAACATCGTGCTCATTCTCGTTGACGACGTTGGCTTCGGCACCACGAGCGCCTTCGGCGGCCCCATCGCAACACCGAACTTCGATCGCCTCGCAGCATCGGGCCTCAAGTACAACAACTTCCACGTCAACTCGCTCTGCTCCCCCACGCGCTCTGCCCTGCTGACCGGCTACAACAATCACGAGGTAGGCTTCGGCACGGTTGCCGAAGCGGCGACAGACTATCCCGGATACAACACGCTGCTGCCGGAAGAGATCACGCCCGTTGCGGAAGTGCTCAAGGAGAACGGCTACAGCACGGCGGCCGTAGGCAAGTGGCACAACACACCTACCTGGCAGGTGAGCCCCGCTGGCCCGTTCGATCGCTGGCCTACGGGACGCTGGGGTTTCGAGCATTTCTACGGTTTCATGTCCGGCGCCGACAACCAGTACTACACGCGCCTCTACCGCGACACCACACCGGTTGAGCCCTCAGCCACACCCGAGCAGGGCTACCACTTCACCACCGACATCACCAACGAAGCGATCAAGTGGCTGCATGAACACGATGCCGTCGCGCACGATAAGCCTTTCTTCCTCTACTACGCGACCGGCGCCACGCACGAGCCGCACCAGGTAGCGCAGAAGTGGATCGAGAAGTACAAGGGCAAGTTCGATCAGGGATGGGATGTCATCCGCCAGCAGAGCTTCGAGCGCCAGAAGAAGCTCGGAGTGATCCCCGCAAACGCAGAGCTGACGCCGCGCCCCTCCACGCTGCCCGCGTGGGACTCGCTCACTCCCGACCAGAAGAAGCTGCTGGCGCACCAGGCCGAAGTCTACGCGGGCTTCGCCGAGCAGACCGACTATGAAATCGGGCGCCTGATCGATACAGTGCGCGAGGAAGGCCAGGCCGACAACACCATCTTCATCGAGATCTTCGGCGACAACGGCGCGAGTGCCGAAGGCGGATTCGAAGGACACGATGCGCAGGATGTGAACGGCAAGCCGCTCGATCTCGCCGCGCGTCTCGACTCCTCCGGCGCGCTAGGCAGCGAGGTGTATATGAATCACTTCGCCGCGGCCTGGGCATGGGCTCTCACCTCGCCCTTCCAGGGCACCAAGCAGGATGCCTCGCACCTCGGCGGCACCACCGATCCGCTGGTGATCTCATGGGCCGGGCACATCGCGGACAAGGGCGGCCTGCGCTCGCAGTTCGCACACGTGAATGACATCGCCCCGACGCTCTATCAGCTCGCGGACATCGCACCGCCGTCCACGCACGATGGCGTGAAGCAGTTGCCGATCGAAGGCACCAGCCTCGCATACACCTTCGATCATCCGAACGAGCCCTCGCATCATCATGTGCAGTACTTCGCCACCAGCGGCAATCGCGGCATCTACAAGGATGGCTGGTGGGCGGGCGATCTCTACCACGAGACATGGGAGAACAACGCCGCGCTCTGGTCCGGCAACAAGCAGGATCCCGACACGCATCCGTGGGAGCTCTACAACCTGAACGAGGACTACAGCCAGGCGCACAACCTCGCTGCGACGCATCCGGAGAAGCTCAAGGAGCTGCAGGCTCTCTTTGCGCAGGAAGCCGAACGCAATCACGTCTATCCCCTGCTGCCCGGCGTCACGCCTTATCCCATCGGCCAGGGGAAAGGGCAGAAGGTCTTCACCTATCGCGCAGGCGTCGATCGCATTGTGCCTCGCATCGCGCCGAATATCTCGGGCCACGCCTACACCATCACCGCGGATGTCGATATCCCCGCGAGCGGCGCGCAGGGCGTGATCTTCGCTCAGGGCAGCCGCTACGGCGGAGTAACCCTGTACGTGAAAGACAATCGCGTCGTCTATGAGATCAACGCGCACGGCAACCGCTCCGGTGAGATCGTCGCATCCGATCCGCTGACACCGGGCAAGGCGCACATCGTCGTAGACGTCACACCGCATGAGCCGCTGAAGAAAGAGGCCACGGTGACCCGCGCCTTCTACGCGCCGCCGCCGACTGCCGGCACCGGGCAACTCTCCATCAACGGCAAGGCAGCGGGACAGGCTGACTTCGCGAACGTCGTCGCCGCATCGAACGAGACGCTCGATATCGGCAGCGACCTTGGCTCGCCCGTAAGCCAGGACTACCAATCCCCCAACCGCTTCACGGGAACCATCGACACCGTCTCTGTCGAGATTCACTGATTCCTGCGCTATAAACGCCGACAGCCGGACGGATATCTACTCCGTCCGGCTGTCGGCGTTTTGCTTCTCTAGAATTCGATTCTTGCGGAGAACTGCGCGAGGCGCTTGTTTGTGAGAAGTGTTGTCGCCTGTCCGAAGTTCTGCGGATTATCGAGCGTTGCGCTGATCGAATGCGAATCGAAGCGCACACTGTTTGTGATGTTAAACATCTCCCAGCGGAACTGCAGGTTGGTCTTCTTCGTGATAGGGAAGGTCTTGTCGAGGCCCGTGTCCCAGGAGAAATACCCGTCGCCGCGCATCGGATTGCGCGTGCCTGAGTCGCCGGGCAGCGCGTGATCGAAGGCATTGAAGACCGCCGAAGGATTCGCAAAGCGCTGCGTGAGATGCCCTCGCGCCGCAGCCTTGCCGGGGATCTTCGAGATCTGCGTCGCCCATCCCTCGATGTCCCAGTTCGTCGGATAGTACGCGCCGTTATCCATCATGAAAGGAAAGCCGCTGGTCCAGCGAAGAATGCCGGTCGTCGTCCATCCACCCGCAATCTCATCCGTCAGCCGGTTCGCGCTGGAGAAGAACTTCTTGCCGCGGCCAAAGGGCAGATCCCAGATGTAGTTCGAGTTGATCTGGTGCCGCACATCGAAGTCCGACACGCCGTAGAGCTGGTTCGGCATCCAGCTGTTGATGATCTGCGCATAATTCGTCGCGCCCGACGTGCTCAGGCGCTCGGACTGCGAGGTGAGATCCATGGACTTCGACAGTGTGTAGTTGAAGTCGGCCTCGAGCCCCGCGCCAAAGCGCTGGCGATAGACAGCCTCGAGCGCGTTGTAATTCGAGTAGCCGATGGAGCGCCACGCATAGAGCGCCGAATACTGATCGTGATAGAAGCGATAGGAAGGATACGCCTGGTTCGGATTCACCCCGGCGCCACTCAAGGAGTCCGGCACGTCAAGCTCGTAGAGCGCATACGTCTCGTTGTACAGATTCTGCTGAAAGAGCTGGTAGACATTTTGCGTCGCCGTCACCGCACCTGCGCCGTAGCCGAGGTCGACGTTGTTCAGCGCGGAGAAGACCTGCTGAAAGTATGGAATCTCACCGACCGCGCTCACCGGCGTGCCCGCGCGAGACTGTATCGCCAACTGGCGTGCCGCTGCAAAGTACGTGCTGCCTGCCGCGGCAAGATTCGTCGGCATGGCCACGTCTTCCTGCGTCAGCAGGCGATGCGCGAGGCGCCCGACATACGAGATCTCGAGTGAAGATCCATTGCCAAGCTCGCGCGCGATGGAGAAATCGATGAGATGCGAGTATGGCGTCTTGATCGCGGAGTCGAGACCCCAGCTGATTGCAAAGTCCGTGCTCGCGGGAATGGCCGGGAATCCGCCCGCGGGCGCAGCAGGCAGGATGCTCGAAGGAATATCGTTCAGTGTGGTGAAGCGCGGCGCGGTGCCGATGTAGACCGAGCCCGGCGCGTTCGACAGATCGGACGACAGGCCATACGAGCCGCTGGTGTCGAAGGTGTTCACCGTCGCTGCACCGAAGTGATCGAAGACCAGCGAATAGCCGCCGCGAATGCTCGTCTTGCCGTTCCCGAAGATGTGATGGAAGATGCCGGACTCCGGCGTGGGGTTGAAAGCGAAGGCCACGCGCGGGCCGAAATCGGCCTTGTCCGGATTCCAGAAATCCGGCTGGTGGTTGTAGCGGCCATTCAGATTGAAGGCCAGCTCGCCGACATCGTTCGCCGCCTCACCCGCAGCCGCATAGGCTCCGCTCTCGTCGTAGTACCTGCTCAGCGAAAAGGGTTGGCAGACACCATTGCTGATCATGCATGAGCCCACCTGCGTGCCGCTCTTCTCTGCGGGCGCTTGCAGATAGGAATAGCGCAGGCCATAGGTCAGCGTCAGGTTCTTGAGCGCCTTCCAGGAATCCTGCGCATAGAACTCGAACTCCTTCCAGCCGTAGTCGCGCTTCACCGGCGCGCCGATCGCCAGCGCCGTGCCCTGCTTGTCGTAGTTGTAGATCGCATCGGCCTCGGTGATGATGCCGGTGATGCCCAGCAGCGCGCTGTTGTACTCGTTGCCGTAATTTGAGAAATCGACAGCTGGAAAGCCATAGACCGGCGGGTCGAAGGGACCACCGCTGTTGGCGACCGTCGAACCGTTCGAGAGCCAGCCCTGGTTCATCTGCGCGTCCGGGAAGGAGTTCGCCGTGCTCACGCGCCGGTCGTCGATGAGACGGATATTCGTGCCGAACTGCAGGTTGTGCGTCTTCTTCGTCCACGAAAGATCGTCGACGATATTCTGCACCGGGATAATGGCGGAGATCGAGCGCGAGAAGGATTCGGGCTCTGCAACCGCGGCCAGGATCACCTCCGGCTGGTTCGAGACGCCGGCGTTGTCCACACCCTGGCGCGTAAGGCCATAGCGGAAATTATTTACCAGGTTATTTGTCAGCAGAACCGTATAGCCCGCTGCGAATCCCTTGTTGTTCGTGAGCGTGCTCGTGGAGGGCGGTTGCCCAGGAAATGCCGGCGCGGAGGGCTCATCGTCATTCTGCAGATTCCCGCGCCAGAAGGCCGTATGCTTGCCATCCTTCGTAATGTTCCAGTCGAAACGCGCGATATACGTGTTGTAGCTGCGCTTGATGGTGTACGGAAAGCGATAGCCCTCGGTGTTCAGCCCATCACCCTGCGTAGGATCGTTCGGCTGCGGATATGCGTTATAGATCTGGAGGATCGCCTGGCTCACGCCGATGTTCTGCGGATCCATCGATTGAATATCCGCGGGCGTCAGCAGATACGTCTGGTCCGCGCCGGCTGCATTCAGATACTCATACTGCAGGTTGCCCGCGCGATACGACGCTGTCGGCACCGCACCTGCATTCACGCTCTCGCCTTCGGTATCGCGCTGGCCTTCGTAGTTCAGAAAGTAGAACGCCCTGTCTTTCCAGATGGGCCCGCTCACCGCGCCGCCAAACACATTCCGGATCAGCTTCGGCGGCGTATTCGGCTCGCCGGCCGCAAGCTCCTGTTCCTTGTTGAAAAAGTCATTCGCCTCGAGAAGATTGCTGCGGTTGTATTCGTAGAGCGCGCCGTGCATCGTATTGCCGCCGCTGCGCGTCACCAGCGCCACCTGCGCGCCCGAGGAGCGGCCCGCATCCGCATCCGGATTGCTCGTTGTCACACGGAATTCCGCCACCGAATCCTGCGTCACGCGCAGCACACTCGTGAATGCGTAACCGTTGTTGATGTCATTTACGTCGACGCCATCGAGCGTGATGTTTGACTGATCGCTGCGTCCGCCGTTCACCGCGCCGCTGCGCGAATCACTCGCGTTGTTGCCGACGGCATTGGTCCCGTTCTGATCGTCGGTGCGCCCCATGTACGTAACGCCAGGCTGCAGGCTTAGCAGATCGGGCACGTTGCGGCCTTCAATCGGCAGCGACTCTACCTGCTTGCCCTCGAAGGCGTTGCCCATCGTGGCGTCGGTGGTATTCAGCACCGGCTGCACGTTGCTGGTCACCTGCACCTGCTCGGTCACCGCGGCCACGCTCAGCGTAATGTTCACCGTCGCGGGCTGGCTCACCAGCAGATCCATTCCCGTCTTCTCGGCAGACTGAAATCCCGGCGCAGAGACAGTGAGGTCATAGCGCCCCGGTGCGAGCTGCGAAAACTGGAATTCGCCGCTGCTGTTGGTGGCATTCACGCGCGTCGCGCTGGTCGATTCGAGCGTGAGCTTCACCGTCGCGCCCGGGATGATGGCTCCACTGCTGTCAGCCACCCGGCCTCCCAATGAGGTCGTTGCCTGAGCCATGGAGCGACAACAGGCGCCCAACATGCATGCGCCAACAAGGAGAACGGAGACGAACTTCCTGAAATGCATTGCGGCCTCTCGACAAAGAGCAGTGGATCAACAGTTCGTGCGGGGATGGAGTGAAACGGATGCGCCGAATGGAAGCGCTGCGAAAATGTGTTCACTGTTTATATCCAAAGGCCTCCGAAGTAAAAAGCATTTTTTCGTTTGCCAAGCCGGATGAGGCTTCACGCGCAGATATAGAGAGACAAGCGTCTGTCCACCACTGGACAGCGTGCTGAGACGCAGCCTGCGTCCATCCGCGCTCTCAGGCATCTATATCGAATCCGACAGTTGTTGATGGAATGCGTCCGGGCCCTCTCCCGGCGCAGGGAGAAGCCTGTTCTATGCCTGTTGCCGTACTGGTATTGGCCCTGAGTGCCTTTGCGATCGGAACAACCGAGTTTGTGATCATGGGATTGCTGCCGCAGCTCGCCGCGAATCTGCACGTCTCACTGCCAACCACAGGTTGGCTGGTGAGCGGCTATGCGCTGAGCGTTGCCGTCGGCGCGCCGATCATGGCGATGCTGACCACAAATCTCAATCGCAGGCACGCGCTCATGCTGCTGATGGGCTTCTTCATTGCGGGCAACGCCATGTGCGCGCTCTCGCCGAACTTCGCCGTGCTGATGGCCGCGCGCGTGGTCACCGCGCTCTGCCACGGCGCTTTCTTCGGCATCGGTTCGGTCGTCGCATCCTCGCTGGTCGCGCCCAACCGCAAGGCCTCGGCCATCGCACTGATGTTCTCAGGCCTCACCATCGCCAACGTGCTCGGCGTGCCGCTCGGCACGGCGCTCGGCCAGGCCGAAGGCTGGCGCTCCACCTTCTGGGTCATCGCGGTGATCGGCGTTGTCGCGTTCCTCGGGCTGATGCGTGTGCTGCCCGCGAATCTCAGCCGGGAAGGCTCGAGCCTGCTTGCCGAACTCAAGGCGCTGCGCAATCTCGGCGTCTGGATCGCCTTCACCATGGCTATCCTCTTCGCAGCCGCGATGTTCGCGCTGTTCACCTACATCGCGCCGCTGCTCGAGCAGATCACGGGGCTCACGCCGCACGGCGTCACGCTCACACTCTTCCTCATCGGCACCGGGTTGACCGTAGGCAACATCCTCGGCGGCCGCTTCGCCGACTTCCGGCTGCGCCTGGCGCTGGTTACGATCTTCGCCGCCACGGTCGCGGCGAGCGCCGCGCTCTTCTGGACCGCGCACTCCCTCATCCCCGCCGAGATTACCCTCTTCCTCTGGGCGGTTTTCTCCTTCGCCGGCATTCCCGCGCTGCAGGTTTACATCATGCAGTTCGCCGAGCGCGCTCCCAACCTCGCCGCGACGCTGAACATCTCCGCCTTCAACATTGGCAACGCCCTCGGCGCCTATGCGGGTGGCCTGGTGCTGCTGCGGGGCCTGGGCATGCGCTTTGTTCCGATCTCCGCCGCCGCACTGGCGCTGGCCGCGCTCGTCGCCACCGCTGTGTCGATCGCCGAAGGTATCCGGCGGCGACACCGGGTGTTGGCAGGGGTGTAGACAGGATTTCGACAGCTTTTGCACCGGCGGCGGCAAATTCTCCGCATCCCACGCCTATTTCCGTCATCTGTTGAATAGGCAACATGCGTCGTGGTGAAATGATCCTCAGGCGTGTGTGACTGAAATGCATCCGCCGGAGGAAATTCCATGTCCATTCTGCTTCGTGTTGACTCGAGCCCGATGTTCAGCGCTTCTGTATCCCGCCACCTCGCCGACCAGTTTGTCGCACAGTGGTCCAACAAGCATGCCGGTGGCCAGGTCGTGGTTCGCGACCTGAACAAGACCGAGCTGAAGCCGCTGACCGCCGAGTGGGTGGCTGCCGCCTACACGCCGGAAGATGCCCGCACCGCCGAGCAGAAGCAGCTGTTGGCCCTCTCCGATGAGCTGATCGCCGAGCTCGAAAAGGCCGATGAGCTCGTGATCGGTCTGCCGATGCACAACTTCAGCGTGACCGGCGTGACCAAGCTCTGGATCGACCAGATCGCCCGCGTGGGCAAGACCTTCGCCTACGGCGCGAACGGCCCGCAGGGCCTGCTGACCAACAAGAAGGTTACCTTCATCGTGGCCACCGGCGGCAAGTACGATCCGGGCACGGCTTACGCGTCGTACAACTTCGTCGAGCCCTACGTCCGCGCCGTCTTCGGCTTCCTCGGCCTGACCGATGTGAAGTTCCTCACCGCCGGCGGCACCTCGGCCCTGATGAACCCCGCCACCGACCGCGCCGCCTTCCTGCAGCCCTACGAAGAGGCTGTCGCCGCGCACGTCTAAACCGCTATTTCTGTACGACACAGAGAGGGCCGCTTGCGCGGCCCTCTTACGCTTGGAGAATGGAATAGCCAGCATTAGCATCCAGATGAGAGCCTACGCATGAGCCACCGCATCACACCTTATGACGCCGAGTTCGAGAAGGATCTGGAGTTGGCACGCATCGTCATGCGCAAACGGCGTGATCTGCTGCGAGAACTGGCGAAGTCGTAGCTCCAGCTACGCGGATTTTCAACGCTCATGGCCCTCATAAAAACCCTTGTTAAAGCCACGGATTGAAAAGAGAGACCCCGCATCCCTGAAAGTCCGCGGTGTTGCGAGACACCAGAACCATGCCATGCACAATGGCGGTTGCGGCCAAGAAGGCGTCATTGATAGGGCGCGGGTTGGGGATGTGCAGCTGGGCGGCGCGCCGGCCCACGGCAATATCCACCGGCAGAATGCGCCCCTCGAAGACTGGAAGCACCTGCGCCTCAAGCCATGTTCGCAGGGCTGCGCCCTTCTGACTATCGCGCCGTTCCGCAAGCGAGACGCCGATCTCAAGCTCGTGAATCGTGATCGCGGAAAGGAAGAGGCTGGCCGTGTCCTGCCCCTCAGCCCAGCGCACCACATGAGAGTCAGCCTTCCCCACGCGGATCTTGCGTAGCTCCGAGACCACATTGGTATCCAGAAGAAACATCAGGGCAGATCAACCGCCACAGCACGCTCGGTGCGCTGCGGGATCTCCAGCTCAATGTCTTCCGGCATGCCAAGCAGCTCCGCGATATTCAGCCGCTGGCCGGTGATCCGCCGGTATTCCTCGATGCTCAGTAACACGTGAGCGGGCTTGCCTCGATCCGTAATGAATACGGGCCCCTCGAACGATGCCTTTTTCGCCCGGCTGGTGTCCTGATTGAATTCCCGGCTTGAGAGAGTCGTAATCGCCATGCGGGCCTCCTTCGGGCATTCCGCCCTACATGTAGCAATGTTACTACATCCATAACTTGGACCACGATGCATTGCGGCCCCAGCGAATACATTACGGCCACAGCGAATACATTACGGCCACAGCGAATACATTACGGCCACAGCGAATACGGACAAATAAAAGCCCGGCCTTTCGGCCGGGCTTTTTGGTTGTGCGCCGCAAGGCGCGATTGCCTGGACGGCAGTCCTATTCGGAAGCTGCCATTTCCTCGGCTTCGCCTTCCTGCCGCATGAGTTCGAGCTCGCGCTCGGCCTCTTCGAAGGCAGTCTGGACTTCGGCCTGGACGCGCTCTGCCGCTTCCTCGAGCTCGGGAGAGAGCTGGATGTTGCGGTAGTACTCCATGCCGGTGCCGGCGGGGATGAGGCGGCCGACGATGACGTTTTCCTTGAGACCGCGCAGGTTGTCGATAGCGCCGTTGATGGACGCCTCGGTCAGTACGCGCGTGGTCTCCTGGAACGAAGCCGCGGAGATGAAGCTGTCGGTCGAGAGCGAGGCCTTGGTGATGCCCAGCAGCAGCGGACGGCCGATAGCCGGACGGCCACCTTCCGCGATCGCACGCTCGTTCTCCATGCGGAAGCGGAACTTGTCCACCTGCTGCTCGAGCAGGAAGTTCGTATCGCCCACTTCCTCGATCTTCACCCAGCGCAGCATCTGACGAACGATCGTCTCGATGTGCTTATCCGAGATGGCCACACCCTGCAACCGGTAGACTTCCTGGATTTCGTTCACCAGGTAGCCCTGCAGTTCCTTCTCACCGAGAACGGCGAGAATGTCGTGCGGGTTGAGCGGACCATCCATCAGCGGATCGCCTGCGCGCAGACGCTCGCCTTCCTGGACGTTGACGTGGATACCGCGCGGCACGGAGTATTCCTTCTCTTCTCCGTTGTCGGCAGTGACGTAGATACGGCGCTGACCCTTGGTGACTTCACCGAACTTCACCACACCATCGATCTCGCTGATGATGGCGGTTTCGCGCGGCTTACGGGCTTCGAAGAGCTCGACGACGCGGGGCAGACCACCGGTGATGTCCTTGGTACGCGTGGTGTCACGCGGGATCTTGGCAAGGATATCGCCGGGGAAGACCTCTTCGCCGTCCTGGATCATCAGGTGAGCGCGCGAGGGCATCAGGTAACGCTTGTTGCCCTTGGCACCCTTGATGATGATCGCCGGCTGGCGCTTTTCATCGGGAGCCTCGGCGACCACCAGACGCGACAGGCCCGTGACTTCGTCGACTTCTTCGTTGAGCGTGATGCCTTCCTGCAGGTCCTTGAACTGCACCGTGCCACCGATCTCGGTAAGGATGGCGAAGGTGTAAGGATCCCACTCGGCAAGCTCCTGGCCGAGTTCGACGGCAGCGCCGTCTTCGACCTTGAGCTTGGCACCGTAAACGATCTGGTAACGCTCCTTCTCACGGCCGCGGTCATCGACAACGGCGATCGAGCCGGAGCGGGTCATCGAGACCAGGTCACCCTGCTTGGAGCGGACGGTGACGAGGTTGATGAAGCGGACCGTACCGTTGTTCTTGGCATCGAGGCGCGACTGATCGGAGACTCGCGATGCGGTACCACCGACGTGGAAGGTACGCATGGTGAGCTGCGTTCCCGGCTCGCCGATGGACTGCGCTGCGATGACGCCGACGGCTTCACCGAGCTCGACCATGCGGCCCGAACCGAGGTTACGGCCGTAGCAGCGGATGCAGACGCCGCGCTTCGATTCGCAGGTGAGCACCGAGCGGATCTTGACGCGCTCGATACCCGCAGCCTGGATGGCCGAAGCGGAGTCTTCGTTGATCTCCTGGTTCACGTCAACGATGATGTTGCCCTCGAAGTCCTTGAGCTTCTCGAGCGTCACGCGGCCGATGATACGGTCACGCAGCGGCTCGATGATCTCGCCGGATTCGATGATCGGGGTCACGTAGATGCCTTCCACCGTGCCGCAATCGAGCTCGCTGACGATGACGTC
Organism: Silvibacterium sp.; assembly: GCF_047605705.1. NCBI lineage: Bacteria > Pseudomonadati > Acidobacteriota > Terriglobia > Terriglobales > Acidobacteriaceae > Silvibacterium > Silvibacterium sp. The sequence continues at coordinate 42,804 of NZ_JASGFD010000035.1, forward strand.
CTGGGCCACGTCGACGAGACGGCGGGTCAGGTAGCCCGAGTCGGCGGTCTTCAGAGCGGTATCAGCCAGACCCTTACGGGCGCCGTGGGTCGAGATGAAGTACTCGAGCACGGTGAGGCCTTCGCGGAAGTTCGCGGTGATCGGTGTTTCGATGATTTCACCGGACGGCTTGGCCATCAGGCCGCGCATGCCGGAGAGCTGACGAATCTGCTGCTTCGAACCACGGGCACCGGAGTCGGCCATGATGTAGATCGGGTTCATGGCTCCTTCCTTGTCCGCGTTCTTCATGTTGTTGAACATTTCGTCGGCAACGCGCTCGGTCACGGTCGACCAGAGCTGAATGACCTTGTTGTTGCGCTCACCGTTGGTGATCGCACCGTCGAGGTACTGCTGCTGCACGGCGAAACGCTGCTTCTCGGCATCGCGGACAACCGGGTACTTGGTGTCCGGAATGACCATGTCGTCGAGGCCGACGGAGAGACCCGAGCGCGTTGCGAACTGGAAGCCCAGCTCCTTGATGCGATCGAGCATCTTCACGGTGATCTCGAGACCGAGATTCAGGTAGCAGTAGTTCACCAGCTGGCCAATGCCCTTCTTCTTGAGCAGGCCGTTGATGTAAGGCATACCTTCAGGCAGCGCATCGTTCAGGATGGCGCGGCCGACCGTCGTCGAGATGTACTGCTTCTCGTACTGCACGGCTTCGGTGTGCGTGATGTCCTGATCGTCATACGCCACGGTCATGTCGAGGACAGAGCCGGAGTAGCGCAGACGGATCGGGGTGAGGGTCTCGACTTCCTTCGCATCGAGAGCCATGAGGACTTCCTCGATGTTCGCGAAGACACGGCCTTCGCCCCTGGTGCCCTTCTTGGCCTTGGTCAGGTAGTAGAGACCGAGAACCATGTCCTGGGTAGGCACGGTGATCGGCTGACCGGAGGCCGGCGACAGGATGTTGTGCGCAGCGAGCATCAGCACGCTGGCCTCCACCTGCGCTTCGGGCGAGAGCGGGATGTGCACGGCCATCTGGTCGCCGTCGAAGTCCGCGTTGAACGCGGTGCAGACCAGCGGATGGATCTTGATGGCCTTGCCTTCGACGAGCACGGGCTCAAACGCCTGGATACCGAGACGGTGCAGGGTAGGAGCGCGGTTCAGCAGAACCGGATGATCCTTGATGACCTCTTCGAGGATGTCCCAGACCACGGGCTCCTGCAGTTCCACCATTTCCTTGGCCTGCTTGATGGTGGTGCAGTGGCCGGTCTGCTCGAGGCGGTGATAGATGAACGGCTTGAAGAGCTCGAGCGCCATCTTCTTGGGAAGACCGCACTGGTTCAGCTTCAGCTCGGGACCGACGACGATGACCGAACGGCCGGAGTAGTCGACGCGCTTACCGAGCAGGTTCTGGCGGAAGCGGCCCTGCTTGCCCTTGAGCGTGTCGGAGAGCGACTTGAGCGGACGGTTGTTGGCGCCACGCAGCACGCGGCCACGGCGGCCGTTGTCGAACAGTGCGTCGACGGCCTCCTGCAGCATGCGCTTTTCGTTACGCACGATCACCTCAGGCGCATGGAGGTCCATGAGCTTCTTGAGGCGGTTGTTACGGTTGATCACGCGGCGATACAGGTCGTTCAGATCCGACGTCGCGAAGCGGCCACCGTCGAGCGGCACCAGCGGGCGAAGCTCGGGCGGAATGACCGGGATCACGTCGAGAATCATCCACTGCGGCTTGTTGCCCGACTTGCGGAAAGCTTCGACGACCTTGAGGCGCTTGGAGTACTTGAGGCGCTTCTGCAGCGAGGTCTCGGTCTTCATGCGCTCGCGCAGTTCGATCGAGAGCTCGTTGACTTCCACGCGCTTGAGCAGTTCCTTGATCGCCTCGGCGCCCATCATGCCCTTGAAACCGGTGGGGCGATACTGGGCATCGAGCTCGCGGAAGCGGGTCTCGTCCTTGATGATTTCGCGCTCGCGCGTGGGCGAGTCGCCCGGATCGACGACGACGTACGACTCGAAGTAGAGGACCGACTCGAGGTCGCGCAGCGAGATGTCGAGCAGGTGACCGATACGCGAGGGCAGTCCCTTGAAGAACCACACGTGCGAGCAGGGCGAAGCCAGCTCGATGTGGCCGAGGCGCTCACGGCGAACCTTCGAGACCGTGACTTCGACGCCGCACTTGTCGCAGATAACGCCACGGTGCTTCATGCGCTTGTACTTACCGCAGAGGCACTCCCAGTCGGTGACGGGGCCAAAGATGCGGGCGCAGAAGAGACCGTCACGTTCAGGCTTGAAGGTGCGGTAGTTGATGGTTTCCGGCTTGGTGACTTCACCGTGCGACCAGCTGCGGATCTTCTCGGGCGAGGCGAGCTGAATGCGGATCGCGTCGAAGTCGGTGATCGGGCTTGTCAGTTCAAATGGGCTGGAACGGTACAAGGTGTTCCTCCTTGCAGCTACTAGCTACTAGCTTTTAGCTGCTAGCTGCGGTTTGCTTCAGTTCTTTGCTCGTGGCTCACTTACGAGATGAGCCACGTAAATCCTGGCTGGCGAGCCGTTAGCTAGGAGCTGGAAGCTACTCGCTAACGGCTGCCTTGCTTAGTCGGCGGCCGCGAGAGTCGGCAGGGGAAGCTTCTTCGCTTCACCGGTGCCGGTCATCTTGATCAGCTCTACGTCAAGGCAGAGCGACTGCAGCTCGCGGATGAGCACGTTGAACGACTCGGGCACGCCCGGCTCGATCGCAGCTTCGCCCTTAACGATGGCCTCGTAGATCTTCGTACGGCCATACACGTCGTCGGACTTGGCGGTGAGCAGCTCCTGGAGGATGTAAGCCGCGCCGTAAGCTTCCAGCGCCCAGACTTCCATTTCTCCGAAGCGCTGGCCACCGAACTGCGCCTTGCCGCCCAGCGGCTGCTGGGTGATGAGCGAGTACGGCCCGATGGAGCGCGCGTGGATCTTGTCGTCGACAAGGTGCGACAGCTTGAGCATGTAGATGTAACCGACCGTTACCGGCTGCTCGAACTGGTCACCCGTCATGCCGTCAAAGAGGTGCGTCTTGCCGGAGGTCGGAAGACCCGCAGCCGTCAGCAGCGCCTTGATCTCGGTTTCCTTGGCGCCGTCAAACACCGCGGTGCCGAACCACACACCACGCTGCATGCCGAGGCCGACGCGACGAACCTGTTCGTCGTCGAGCTCGAGCAGCTGGCGCAGGGCGGCGGTGCCGGCAAAGCGCTCCTTGAAGACCTCACGGATGGCATTCGCGTCCTGGTGCGTCTTCACAATCTCGGCCACCTGCGCGCCGAGCTCATGAGCCGCCCATCCGAGGTGAGTCTCGAGAATCTGACCCACGTTCATACGCGAAGGCACGCCGAGCGGGTTGAGCACGATCTCAACCGGGGTACCGTCGGGCAGATACGGCATGTCTTCCTCAGGAAGAATGCGCGCGATCACACCCTTGTTACCGTGACGGCCGGCCATCTTGTCGCCCACCGAGAGCTTACGCTTCATGGCGATGTAGACCTTGACCAGCTTGATGACGCCGGGGGCCAGTTCATCACCCTTCTGCAGCTTGTTGATCTTCTCGTTGGTGATCTTGCGGAGAACGTCGATCTGACGCGAGGTCATCTCTTCGATCTCGTCGATCTGCTCGTTGACGCGCGGATCCTTGTCGTTGTAACGGATGCGCTTGAGGTTCTTGGTCGAGAGCCGCTCGATGGTGTCGCGGTCGAGCACGGCATCCTTCACGAGGAGGCGCTTGTTGGTGCGCTCATCGTGCAGGTCAGCCAGGACAACCTTGCCACCGAGGATGGCTTCGAGACGCTTGAGGCGCTCGTCGGTAAGAATGCGGATTTCGTCGGCCAGGTTCTTCTCGAGACCGGCAACCTGCTCGGCTTCGATCTGCTTGGCGCGCTCGTCCTTCTCCTGACCCTTGCGGGAGAAGATGCGGACGTCGACGATGGTCCCTTCGATACCCGGAGGGCACGTCAGCGAAGCGTCGCGCACATCGCCGGCCTTTTCGCCGAAGATCGCGCGGAGCAGCTTCTCTTCCGGCGTCAGCTGGGTCTCGCCCTTCGGCGTCACCTTACCAACGAGGATGTCGTTGTGCTTGATCTTGGCGCCGATGCGGATGATGCCGCTCTCGTCGAGATCGCGCAGCGCATGCTCGCTGACGTTGGGGATGTCGCGGGTGATTTCTTCCGGCCCGAGCTTGGTGTCGCGGGCTTCGATCTCGTACTCCTCGATGTGGACGGAGGTGTAGTAATCCTCACGCACCAGCTTCTCGGAGATCAGGATCGCGTCCTCGAAGTTGTAACCGCGCCACGGCATGAAGGCCACCAGCACGTTGCGGCCGAGGCCAAGCTCGCCCTGCTCCGTGCAGGGACCGTCGGCGATGACCTGACCCTTCACTACACGGTCGCCGTGACGAACGATCGGCTTCTGGTTGATGCAGGTGTTCTGGTTCGAGCGCTTGAACTTCGTCAGCTGGTAGATGTCGGAACCGACCTCACGCGACATCTGCGTGGGGTGATGCTCGCCCTCGACGCGGATGATGATGCGCTCGGAGTCGACCGAATCGACCACGCCGTTACGGCGGGCAAGGATGACAGCGCCCGAGTCGCGGGCGGTGACGCCTTCCATACCTGTACCGACCAGCGGAGCCTCAGAAACGAGCAGCGGCACCGACTGGCGCTGCATGTTCGCACCCATCAGCGCGCGGTTCGCGTCGTCATGCTCGAGGAACGGAACGAGCGAGGCGGCGACGGAAACCAGCTGCTTGGGGCTGACGTCGACGTAGTCGACTTCAGCGCGATCGACGAGGACGAAGTTGCCCTGACGACGAGCGTTGACCAGCTCTTCGGTGATGTTGCCCTCATCGTCCATGGTCACGTTGGCCTGGGCGATGGTGTGGCGGTCTTCTTCCCACGCCGAGAGGTAGAAGGAGAAGGGATCGAACTCGATCGAGCGCTTCTTCTCCGCCTTCAGCTTGTCGTTCAGCTTGCGGGCCTCGGACTTCTCGATGTGGTCGCCCACACGCAGACCGCTCTCACCGGCATTGGTGATCTGGACGAAGTCCAGCACGCGGCCATCGGCCACGCGGCGATACGGCGACTCGATGAAGCCGTACTCGTTGATGCGCGCGAAGCAGGACAGCGAGCTGATCAGACCGATGTTCGGGCCTTCCGGCGTCTCGATCGGGCAGATACGGCCGTAGTGCGTCGGGTGCACGTCGCGGACTTCAAAGCCGGCGCGCTCACGCGACAGACCACCAGGCCCAAGGGCGGAGAGACGGCGCTTGTGCGTGATCTCCGACAGCGGGTTGGTCTGGTCCATGAACTGCGAGAGCTGCGAGGAGCCGAAGAACTCGCGGATGGCGGCCATGACGGGCTTGGCGTTGATGAGGTCGTGCGGCATCGCCGTCGACATCTCCTGGTAGACGCTCATCTTTTCCTTGATGGCGCGCTCCATGCGGACCAGACCGATGCGGAACTGGTTCTCCATGAGCTCACCGACCGCGCGGACGCGGCGGTTGCCAAGGTGATCGATGTCGTCCACCACGCCGATGTTCTTGCGCAGCTTCAGCAGGTACTTGATGGTCGAGTAGAAGTCCTCGGGCGTCAGCGTGCGACGGTCGAGAGGAGTGTGCTCGCCATTCTCGTAGAGCTTGATGTTGAACTTGAGACGGCCCACGCGCGAGAAGTCATACTTGCGCGGATCGAAGAACATGCCTTCGAACAGGGCGGTCGCGGTGTCGAGGGTCGGCGGGTCACCCGGACGCAGCTTGCGGTAAATCTCGATGAGCGCCTCTTCCGGCTTGCGCACCGAGTCACGGCGAAGCGTGTTCGTGATGATGTTGCCTACGTCGTCGCGCTCGGGGAAGAAGACTTCCAGCGAGGTGACGCCGCTCTCGATGATCTTGTGCAGCTTGTCGGCGGTCAGCTCCTGGTTGGCCTCGAGGAAGACCTCGCCGGTGGTGGTGTCGATCACGTCCGAGGCGGTCACCGCGCTGTCGAGCTCGGTGGTCTCCACTTCGACTTCGGCGATCTTGTTGTTGCGCAGCGCGCGCAGCACAGACGGGCTGACCTTGCGGCCGGCATGGGCGATCTCTTCGCCGTTATGCACGACGGCATGCGCCGGCTTCACACCCAGCAGGTGCGTCGCCTTCTCGGGGTTCTCTTCGACGGCCCAGAACAGCTTGCCGTCCTTCACGTTGATCTTGTCGACCGTATAGAAGGTCTTGAGGATCTCGTCGTCGGCCTTCAGGCCGAGCGCGCGAAGGAAGATGGTGCCGAGGAACTTACGCTTGCGGTCGATGCGGACATACAGCGTGTTCTTCTGGTCGTACTCGAACTCCACCCACGAGCCGCGGTAGGGGATGATCTTGCCCAGGAAGTAGGTACGGTTGTTCGCCGTCTCGAAGAAGACGCCGGGCGAACGGTGCAGCTGCGACACGATGACGCGCTCGGTGCCGTTCACGATGAACGTGCCGTTCTGCGTCATGAGCGGGATGTCGCCGAAGAAGACTTCCTGCTCCTTGATGTCGCGGATCGTCTTCGCGCCGGTTTCGGCGTCCTTGTCGTAGATGGTGAGCCGGACCGTCACCTTGAGCGGAGCGGAGTAGGTCATGCCGCGCTCTTCGCACTCGGCCTGGTCGTACTTCAGCTGCAGACCGACAGGGTCACCGCACTTGTTGCAGAAGTCGGGGGTGTTCTTGTTGTAGGTGCCGCACTTCGAGCAGAGCACATCGCCGGGATGGAACGGGTCGGTGATGACCATGTTTCCGCAGTGCACGCAGGCGGTGCGCAGGTGATGCAGGCCCTTCAGGTGTCCGCACTTGCACTCCCAGTTGCCGATGGAGTAGTCGACGAAATCGAGCTGCGAGATATTGCGGAAGTCGGTAATCGGAAACACGGAAGTGAAGACGGACTGAAGGCCGTTGTCTTCGCGTTCCGAGGGCAGCTTGTCCATCTGCAGGAAACGCTCATAGGAGCGACGCTGCACTTCAATCAGGTTAGGGATCTGGATAGCTGTAGGAATCTTAGAAAAGTCGAGACGGCTGCGTAGGGCGCGATTCTCGTTGGACATGCTTCACTCCTCAAGACTCGTCGACACGAGGTTCCGATGTTCTGGAAAGGCCGGCACCGCTCGAGTCATGCGGTGAGACCTGTCTTGCCACTGCACGCGAAATCTGTCTGCTCCGCCCCGTCCGGAGGAGACGCCGCGTTTGTTTCTCATCCAGCGTGCCCAGCGGGGAGCGGGCGTGGCCGGTGTGCTTGCACGGGAGGCGACGGTGGGCGTAACCTTCCGTTTTCTACGGACAACCTGCGGGGACGAAGAAACGTCCCAAGAGGGTCAAAAACCGTTAAGGCTGGGCGGGAAGAGAAGGCAGAAGGCGCGATGCACTCGCGGAAGACCGGAATTCTGTCGACAAAACGGCAATAGGCTCGTAGAGACAGCACGTCCCACGAGCGCAACAACCGACTTGTTCACTCAAACCTGACAGAATTATCGTTTCCCGCTTGATGCCGATACTTCGTGCTCGCCGCCTGACTTCCGATTCCGATTCCGATCCACAGGGCCGCCGAGTATCCTATGGATGGCCGATGGACGATTCCACCGGTGCAAATTTCTGAGCGCCAATCTCCTGCGCGCACGGACAGCCGGACGTCTCACCTGCTCAGTCCGGAATTTCTACCTGCCAGATTGCCCAAGAAGAGCGCAAAACCTGCGTTCCCTGCCGCCGAAAGCCCACAGAAAAAAGACAGCCAAGCGGAACGCACCTTTTCCAGCATAGCGCGTTCCGCTTTGGCATGCAACTTGCATGAGAGCAGTAATCCGGGCTCGAAGCTCAGTGCTCAGTTTCGCCTTGCGGCTGCTGAGGCCTGAACCCTGTGCTCTGAGCCCTTAGAACTACTTGATCTCGACGGTGGCGACGCCGTCAAACTTCTTCTTGATCGCCTCGGCGTCTTCCTTGCTGACGTTCTCCTTGAGCGGCTTGGGAGCGCCGTCAACGAGGTCCTTGGCTTCCTTCAGACCGAGGGCGGTGACTTCGCGAACGGCCTTGATGGTGTTGATCTTGTTCGCGCCGGCATCCTTCAGGATGACGGTGAACTCGGTCTGCTCGGCAGCTGCCGGAGCAGCGGCGCCAGCACCGGCACCCGCGACGACGACCGGAGCAGCGGCCGCAGCCGAGACGCCCAGGCGCTCTTCAAGCTTCTTGACCAGAGCGGCTGCGTCGAGCAGGCTCAGGCTGACAATCTGATCTTCCAACTGCTGTAAATCGGCCATGATGGTTTCTCCACTTTTGAATCGAATTTTTGTACTGCGCCGGAGGGTCTTACCCTGCCGGTTGCCGCTCGCACCGCCCCGGGGTTTCCGATGTGCCCAGACCGACACACCCCGAAGAAACGCTGCGGCGAATCCTGAAATGCAGCTATCAGCTTCTAGCTGCTGGCTTTTAGCTTCTTTAGAGCCGCTTCATTCTGTTGCAGCTTCGGAGGAAGTAAAAGCTTTAAAACACTTAAAAGTGAGCCTGAAGCCTTTAGTCTCTAGCTTTTAGCCCACCCAAGCACCGCGCTGGGCAGTGACAGGACCGAAGCTAAAAGCTCGGAGCTGGCAGCTAAAAGCTAAACACTAGCTTGCAAACTTTTCCTTCTCGACGCCCTGTCCAAGAACGACGGCGAGATCGCGGCCGGTCGCGTTGATGACCGTGGCCAGGCGCTGCGCCGGAGCGTTGATGAGGTAGAGCAGCTTCGCGAAGATCTCTTCTTTGCCCGGCATGGTGGCCAGAGCCTTCACCTCTTCGACATTGATGACCTTGCCGTCAACGATGCCGAGCTTGAAGGTGAACTGTGCGTTGTCTTCAACGAAGGTTGCGAGAGCCTTGGCCAGCGCGACCGGGTCGCCGCTGGTGTAGGCCACGGACGAAACACCCTTCAGACCCTGCAGAGCGTCTTCGATCTTGCTGCCCTTGGAGGCGCGGGCCGCGAGCTTGTTCTTCAGCACGCGGTAGCGGCCGCCGGCCGCACGAACAGTCTTGCGCAGCTCGAAATCCTGCGCAACGGTGAGCTTGGCGAAGGTGCCGATGATGGCGCTGGTGGAGCTCTCGAGCTCCGCGGTCAGCGCCGCGACCTTCTCCTGCTTCTTTGCTTTGGTCAATGCCATGGTAAGCCTCTAGCTTCTAGCTACTAGCCTTTAGCTGAAAAATCGAAAACCTTCGTCGCTCCTATTGACCTGCTAGTGGCTAGTAGCTAGCAGCTAGGAGCTTGATCTTAAGCCTTGGCGGCCTGGTCGGCGACAGCGCTGTCGAGCTGGATGCCGGGGCCCATCGTCGAGCTCAGGGTAATGCCCTTGATGTACTTGCCCTTGGCGGCCGAAGGCTTCGCACGGACGATGCTGTTGATCACCGTTATGGCGTTATCGACCAGCTTCTCCACCGGGAACGAAAGCTTGCCCACCGGAACGTGAACCAGGGCAGTCTTGTCGGTGCGGAACTCGATCTTACCGGCCTTGATTTCCTTCACGGCGGCGGCCACATCGGCGGTCACCGTACCGGTCTTCGGGTTCGGCATCAGGCCGCGGGGGCCGAGCACCTTACCGAGACGGCCAACCGAACGCATCATGTCCGGGGTAGCGATCAGGGCATCGAAGTCCGTCCAGCTTTCCTTCTGGATCTTTTCGACCAGATCCTCACCACCGACAAACTCGGCGCCGGCTGCTTCGGCTTCCTTCAGGCGGTCGCCGGAGGTGATTACGGCTACACGCTTGGTCTTGCCGAGGCCGTGGGGCAGAACCACCGTGCCGCGGACCATCTGGTCGGCGTGACGGGGATCGACACCCAGGCGAAGGGTGAGATCAACGGTCTCATCAAACTTTGCAAACTTTACCTGCTGCAGGAGCGGCACTGCGTCCTGAAGCGTATACGGGCGGGCCTCAACGGCCGCGCGCGCCTTGGCGACGTTCTTGCTGATTTTTCTCGACATGCTTCCTCTGTCTCCCACCGCGCGGACGCTACCGCATGCCGGCCGTGGTGTATGCGCCCATAGGGATATGGGCACGTCTTTTGATTATCCACAGGTCCAGGCAGAATTGCAAGAAACCCAGCGAAATTTCATACTCACAAGCCAGCTTCATTGCCCGCAGAAACACGAAAGGGTGCGAACACGAGGTTCACACCCTTTCTGACACCTGCGGCCGAAGGCCGGAGCGGAGTTTACGCGACGACGTCGATGCCCATCGAGCGGGCCGTACCCTTGATGCTCTTGATCGCGGTCTCGATCGAGGCGGCGTTCAGATCGGGCATCTTCTGGGTGGCGATTTCCTTTACCTGGGCCTCGGTCACGGTACCGACCTTGGTCTTGTTCGGGGTGCCGGAGCCCTTCGCCAGGCCGGCGGCCTTCTTCAGCAGAACAGCCGCGGGCGGCGTCTTGGTGATGAAGGTGAAGCTGCGGTCGGCGTAAACGGTGATGACGATCGGGATGATGAGTCCGGCCATCTCCTTGTTCTGCGTGCGGGCATTGAACTGCTTGCAGAACTCCATGATGTTGACCTGGGCCTGGCCGAGCGCGGGGCCGACCGGGGGAGCCGGAGTCGCCTTGCCGGCTTCGATCTGGAGCTTGACGTAGGTCGTGATCTTCTTGGTCGATGCTGCCATGATGTTTTCCTCTTAACGACAGCTACCAGCTTCTAGCTAATAGCTCTGAATTCTTCGGGGAATCCGGTTTCCGGTCCGGCTTCTCCAAGCGGCTTTAAGCCGCTTTGTCGGGACGGTAGAAGCCTCGCCCCGGTACTTCTTTTCCGCGTCGCTCACGAAGAGCGCCGCGGCAAACCTTAAACGACCTTTTCGACCTTGCCGAACTCGAGCTCGACCGGGGTCGAACGTCCGAAGATCGTGACCATGACCTTGAGGGTCTCGCGGTCTTCGTTGATTTCGTCGACGATGCCGTTGAAGTTCGCGAACGGGCCCTCGGTAATGCGCACCGATTCGTTCTTCTCGAACTTGATCTTGAGGCGCGGCTTTTCCTTCGAAGTCTCGTTGCGGAACAGGATCGAACTGACTTCCTGCTCGCTCAGGGCTACCGGCTTGTCGCCGGTGCCAAGGAAGCCGGTCACGCGCGGCGTGTTCTTGATCACGTGCCAGAGATCGTTGTCGAGATCCATCTCGACAAGCACGTAGCCGGGCAGGAAGACGCGCTCTACCGTGCGCTTCTTGCCGTTCACAATCTCAGTTACGGGCTCGGTGGGGATCATTACGCGGCCGATGCGGTTCTGCAGACCGAAGGCCTGCACGCGGCTCTCGAGCGATTCGCGCACCTTGCGCTCGAATCCCGAGTAGGCGTGAATGATGTACCACTTGAAGCTCTCGTTGGCTGGCGGCTCGAGCTGCTCGGCAGCCTGGCCTTCCGCGGCAGCCTCAACGGCCGCGCCGGAAGCCACTTCTGCGGACACGGCTTCGGCCGACGGTTCGAACGTCGGTTCCGCGGAGCTATCGTGCTGGAGTTCGTCTGCCATTCAATTCCTCGATTCGGCTCTTACTGGCCACCCAGGGAGTGCAGGAGAGCGCGCAGGGCGTGGTCAAGGACGGTGTCCACGACATAAAAGAAGCCGGCAAAGGCGAAGACGGTCACGATGACGACGGTGGTCGTGGTGCGCACCTCGACGGACGAGGGGGTGACGACCTTGCGCATCTCATTGCGAACATCCTGCAGGAAGCTGCGGCTGCGGGTCACGAATCCACCAACCTGATGGAGACCCTGAGACGCCGCGTTGCCGTCCTTCTGCTCGGGAGCGGTAATTGCCTTAGCCATTAGAACCTTCTTGAGCCCGGGCGGGGTCGACCAGCTGGGGACCACCTGCAGACTACGCCTGGCGCTACGCTTCTCTATCTCTTACAAAAAATCTGGCAGGGGCGCTCGGATTCGAACCGAGAAGTTCGGTTTTGGAGACCGACAGTTTAACCGTTGAGCTTACGCCCCTGTGTACGGCACTTCATCCAGTCTGCGGCCTGTTAAGGCCTTGAAAGGAGGCGGCGGGACCGATGCCGTTCCTCCTATTTTCGCACGACCGGGCGAGGTGCGGGTTACTTCGTTTCCTTGTGGTCGGTGTGCTTGCGGCAACGGTTGCAGAACTTCGAGAACTCGAGGCGGCCGGTGGTCGTCTTCTTGTTCTTCGTCGTCGTGTAGTTCCGCTCCTTGCACACGGGGCACTGGAGAGTAACGATTTCACGCATCTTTTTATCCTAACCGATTCCCGGGCCATTCCTCCCGGCAATCTATCCAGGAAGCATCTTTTCAGGCTTCCCGCTTCTGAAATCTACTGCTGTACTGCTTTGCAAGCCGGCCGGAAAGAGATGACCCTTTCCGGCTGACTTGCTGACCTGCTCACGCCTCACGGCGCGCTGAATCACTTGCTTAAGCGAGGATCTCGCTGATGGTGCCGGCGCCGACGGTGCGGCCGCCTTCGCGGA
>NZ_JASGFD010000036.1:0-55226 GCF_047605705.1 Silvibacterium sp.
TGGTCTGGCTGCTTACACCGGCCGATTGCGATGCATCGATAGTCGTGAGTTGCGCGGCAACCGGCTTGGCCTGGCTGCTCAGCTCTGGTACTGAGCGCTGCAGGTTGGTGATGTCGCTCGTAAGCTTGGACTGCCCGGCCGTGCCGGACGTGGCCATGATCTTCTCGATTGCGTCCTGCATGGCGTTCGCCAGGTCGAGAGATTCCTGCTCACCTTTCAGCTGAGCCTGAAGCGCAGCTACATTTTTCACCCTGCCGCTGTTCAACTGCTGATTCAGGGCTTCAATGCTGGCTTTGAGAGTGGCCTGCTGGCCGGTGACGCGAGTCTTTGCTTCCTGCAGGCGCTCCACTTCGCTGCCCTCAGCGACAGCCGACGCATTGCCATGATGCTTGTCGTAGTCGGCCAGCAGCGTTGCCTCGGCCTTGGCGGACTGGAACGCGAGGTTGGCTGCCTGCATGGCCATCGACACCGTCTGATCGCGGTACACGATGTCGTTCGGCTCGCCCACCTTCTGGACCGGCACGGAGGAGGCGCGATAAAAGCGCAGCACGGCGTTCAGATGGGTGATGATGTCCAGGCTACGAGCCTTGGTGTCTACTTCGACGGGCTGCTGATTGTCTGCCAGCGCGCGAGGGATGCCGATACTCAAGCCGAGCAGCATAGCTGCTGCCCCGGCGCAGGAAGCCGCGAAGATGCGGCGAAACTTATTCGTATGAAACAGATTCTTTACGGTCTGAGAATGTTTCTGGGAGGGGTACTGGGCGAGAGACGCCCGTTTCCGATCTTTCAAGCTTTGCTCCTGAGGCAAAATCGCCCTTTGAACTTAGATACGAGTCAGGGCCATATGTCGCCTCGGAAGGCAATGAAAGTGGCGTGAATCCTGAATAGCACGGATCGCATGTTGCGATCGGTGGGCTGTCTCGCTCTTCGGAACGCCGTCAGCTCCGCCGGGAGAGCAGAAGGGCTTCCACAGCCTGCAGATCCTCCTCCGTATCCACGCCGATCGTGTCGAAGGGCGTGTAGGAGACGTGGACGTCGATATCGTTTTCCAGAAAGCGCAGTTGCTCCAGCTTTTCTGTTGCTTCCAGCGCGCTCGGAGGCAGCGAAGGGAAGCGCTGCAGTGCCTCGCGGCGATAGGCGTAGATGCCGAGGTGTTTACGGTAGGGAATTGAGCCTGCGTGGTCGCGATCGTAGGGAATCGTTGACCGGGAAAAATAAAGCGCGCGGCCGGAGGCGGAGGTGACCACCTTCACGGCGTTGGGATTGGCGATGTTCGCCGGCGTGCAGTCCGTGGCGAGCGTGGCCACCTGTACAGCCGGATCGCTCATGGGCGCGAGCAATGCGTCGAGGTGCTCGGGGCGCAACAGTGGCTCGTCGCCTTGGATGTTTACGTAGATGTCTGCCGCAATCGATTGCGCGACGGCATGCACACGATCGCTGCCACTGGCGCAATCGGCCGGAGTAAAGATGGCCGGCAGGCTGTACCGCTGCGCAAACTCCAGGACCTCTTCGGAATCCGTGGCAATGAGCACCTGGTCCAGCAGCGGACAGGCGCGCGCAGCGTGATACACCCACCCCAGCATGGGTTGGCCTGCGATTTCACGCAGGACCTTGCGGGAGAGCCGCGTGGAGGCGAGACGGGCAGGGATGACGCCAAGAACGCGCTGATTCTGAATGGGTGTCAAAGCTGTTTGGCCTGGATTAATTTTTTGCGCCGTATAAGCGTGATTTATGGGCTAGTGTAATCGAAAGCGCTAATCTGTACCGATTTACCGGGCCCGGGTGGACTTGCACACACTCCGACACTGCCGTTAGTGTGAACAGCAAGCTGTACGTCAGTCGACAGTTGCTTCCCCCGTATTTATTTGAAAGTAAGGCAGGCCTGAAAGCTTATGACGTCGATGTCCATTAGCGACAACACTCTGACTTCTTCGCTGCGCGAGAATCGTGTTTTCCCTCCGCCTGAAGAATTTGCGGTGAAGTCCCATGTAAAGAGCCTCGCAGAGTACGAGGCGCTGTATGCCCGTTCGGTGGAAGATCCCGACGGCTTCTGGAATGAGGTGGCAAGCGAACTCCACTGGTTCAAGCCATGGGAAAAGACGCTTGAGTGGGACCTGCCCTGGGCGAAATGGTTTGTAGGCGGAAAGACAAATCTCTCCTACAACTGCGTCGATCGTCATGTGCTGAACGGCAAGAAGGACAAGGTCGCCATCCTGTGGGAAGGCGAGCCAGGTGAAGTCCGTAAGATTACCTACGGAGAGCTGCTGGCGCAGGTGGAGAAGTTCGCCAATGTGCTGAAGTCGCTCGGCATTCAGAAGGGCGATCGCGTCGCGATCTACATGGGCATGGCGCCCGAACTGGCTGTGGCCCTGCTGGCCTGCGCGCGCATCGGCGCGGTGCATTCGGTGATCTTCGGCGGATTCGCATCGCATGCGATCGTGGACCGCGTGAACGATTCGCAGTGTGTTGCCATCATCACGCAGGACACGGCCTTCCGTCGCGGCACGCATGTGAAGCTCAAGGCTGCCGTCGACGAAGCGTTGCCCCAGTGTCCCAGCGTGAAGAACGTTGTCGTCTACAAGCGTTCCGGCGCAGAAGTCACGATGCAGCAAGGCCGAGACCACTGGTGGCACGAGCTCGCTGAGAAGGTGGAAGATCACTGTCCGGCGGAAGAGCTCGATTCCGAAGATCCGCTGTATATCCTCTACACCTCCGGCACCACTGGAAAGCCCAAGGGCCTTGTGCATACGACGGGCGGCTACGCGGTGGGCACATACCTTTCGAGCAAGCTGGTTTTCGATCTGCGCGATGACGATGTGTACTGGTGCTCGGCGGATATCGGCTGGGTCACAGGCCACTCCTACGTTGTCTACGGCCCGCTGCAGAACGGCGTAACTGTGCTGATGTACGAGGGCGCGCCGAACTTCCCGGAGTGCGATCGTTTCTGGAAGATCATCGACGATCATAAGGTCAGCGTCTTCTACACTGCGCCTACGGCGATCCGCGCGTTCATCAAGTGGGGCGACCAGTTCCCGCTGAAATACGATCTCAGTTCGCTGCGTCTGCTGGGTACGGTCGGTGAGCCGATCAACCCCGAGGCGTGGATGTGGTACCGCGAAGTCATCGGCAAGAGCCGCTGCCCCATTGTCGACACCTGGTGGCAGACAGAAACCGGCGCGATCATGATCAGCCCGCTTCCGGGCGCGATTGCCGCCAAGCCGGGATCGGCGACAAAGCCTCTGCCGGGAATTGTGCCTGAAATTGTTACAAAAGAAGGCGATCCAGTTCCTCCTGGACACGGTGGCCTGCTCGTCATCCGCAGGCCCTGGCCCTCGATGGCGCGCACCATCTACAACGATCCTGAGCGTTACAAGGAGGCGTACTGGACGGAAGTACCCGGCTCCTACTTTACCGGCGACGGCGCTCGCAAGGACGAGGATGGCTATTTCTGGCTGATGGGCCGCGTCGATGACGTGATCAACGTGAGCGGCCATCGTCTCGGCACCATGGAGATCGAGTCCGCGTTGGTTGCGCATCCCAAGGTGGCTGAGGCCGCGGTGGTGGGGCGTCCAGACGAGATGAAGGGGCAGGGCATCGCCGCATTCGTCACGCTCGAGAGCGGCAACGTCGCCTCGCCCGAGCTGCGCGAGGAGCTGCGCAAGTGGGTCGCGAAGGAGATCGGTGCACTCGCGCGTCCCGACGACCTGCGCTTCACCGATCAGCTGCCCAAGACGCGTTCCGGCAAAATCATGCGCCGCCTGTTGCGCGAGCTCGCTACGCACGGCGAGATCAAGGGCGACACAACCACGATTGAAGACTTCAGCGTCATCGCCAAGCTGCGCGAGCAGGACGAGTAGCTGTCTTGTGGAGACAAAACAAGGCGGGCCGGGAACTTTTTCCGGCCCGTCTTGCGTAGAAGAGATCAGCCTGCGAGCGAGGTGCATCGATGCACGATCCGCTGTGGTTGCGAGCTTTTCTGTGGGGACACATTGCTGCCGGTGGCGGCGCGTTTGTGCTGGCACCGCTTGCGCTGCTTACCGCTAAGGGTGGCAGGGCTCATCGGCGATGGGGACTCTTCTACTTCTGGTGCATGGCGACGGTTGCCGGCACTGCGCTGGTCATGGCGCTTTATCGCCCGATCCTCTTCCTGGCGCTGGTCGCGATCTTCAGCTTTTACTCCGCTTTCGTGGCCTATCGCGTACTTGGGCAGAAGGCTGCATACACAGGAAGGCAAACAGTGCAGCCGCTCGACTGGAGCGCAGCGATCGCATGCTTTGCGGCATGCGCTGTGCTGGTGATCCTGGGGATTGTGAGACCGCATCTTGTCAGTGGTCTACGCTATCCGGCGATTGTCTTCGGCGCGATCGGGATGCGCATCTCCGGCGGAGCAATGTGGAAGTTTCTGCATCCGCCGAAAGAGAAGATGTTCTGGTGGTACGCGCATCTGCAGGGCATGATCGGCAGCTACATCGCGGCGTGGACGGCTTTCTGTGTTGTAACCATCGGTCCGCGTCTCGGCCCGGGATCGTGGTGGATCTGGTTATTGCCTACAGCCATCGGTGTGCCCTGCATCATCGCCACCACTGCCTACTACAAGCGCAAATTCACGCCACGGGTGAAGGCTGCGGCCGCGTGAGCTAGAAGTCCACGTGCGCGCGCACCGATGGCACCCAGACTGCTCCGCGATCGCGGTTGTAGCCGGGATTATTGATGTGCTGCAGGTCGAGCGCGAAGAACATGCCGCGCCATGTATGCAGGTTGTAGTACGACTCTTCGATGTTTTCGCGGCCATAGTTTAGCTTGCCGTCGCCGAGCAGAAAGCCTAATCCGCCGTCTGCCAGGTAGTTCTGATGGTCCTTTTTGATCGCGTTGCTGACGAATGTGACGCCAACCTTGTCCGCGGAGCGTCCCCACGCGCTGCCCGCGTAGTCGCCGCCCGCTTCCACGGTCTGGTCGACCTCGGTATACGCGTAGGACTCATGCTGGCCTTCGTTCCAGCCGAAGCGGCTGAAGAGCCGCAGGTGGTCGGTGACCTCCTGCTCATTGTTCCAGGTAAAGCCGTACTTCACCGCGCCGAATTTCGCATGCGCATCGACGTCCGGCGTAGCGTCCTTTCCGGTCAGATACGCAACGACGGCATCGCGATAGTCGCCCATATGCGCGTTGTTCACAAAGGCAAGAACGCGCTCCGTGCCCTTGCGGCCATGCACCAGCGAGTGGCGCAGTTCGAACTCCCAGTTCTGTCCGCGTGCGCGTGAGAACGCCCAGTCGAGGTCGATGCCGTTGGCAACGGTAGGCATGGCAAAAATGCCGTAGCGGAAGCTCCAGTCGCGATCGTCATACTCAAGCACGCCGCCCACGGTATAGCCGCGCGTATCCGCTGCGTAGTCCCACGCGCCGTTGTTGTCGACCGTCCAGTTCATGAACTGCAGATGGCTGTCGCTGCCGATGGAGTTGAGGTCGAAGACATCGGGCAGGCTCATCTTGCCGACCATGACCTCAAATCGGCGTACCGGCACCTTGGTGGGCAGCGAGAAGTACGTTCGCTCGGAGTCGGTCGTCTCGTTCGTCAGACCGATCGTCTGCTTGATAACGCCACGCGCAAGATACGGTGAGGATCCCAGGTTCGGATTGCGCACCACATCGAGGTTCGTGAAGCCGGCGAGGCCCAGGGCTTCGCTCATGCCGCGTCCGCCCGCGCTCTCCATGTCGACGATGAAGTCGGTGTTGTAGCGAATGTTGCGATGCGGCTGATAGCCGCCGTACACCGTGCCGAGCAGCGACGTTTTGTACTCGCCTCCACCATGCAGACTGTTCTGCCCCTGGTAAGGAGAATGAAACGATGGGTGCGACTGGAAGATGATGTTCGCCTGCCCGGCGAGATAGTAGCGCGTATCGTCGGGATGGGGAAACATCGTGGTCATCGGCTCCGCTGCTTCTGCCGGCTGCTGCGCCACCGGTGTGTCGGACTGCGACCACAGCACCAGATCTTCGGGCGCGAGAAACAAGTGCAGATGAGCGGGGGTGGAAGGTGCGTCGGGCAAGGCTGTCTGTGACCGCGCGGATATAGGGCTCAGCGCGATCGACAGACAGACGATAGCAAATACAAGACGCACACTTCCTCCGTAGCCTGGCCATGCACAGGCAAAGCGATAGAAACACTCGGAAACAATCTTCGTCGGTGAAGATTGCAAGCTGGTTACAAGCCAGAGCCCCTGCGTGGAAGCATGTGTATCCGATCGGGCAGGGGAGGTATCCGGCTGGACAGGTTATAGCATACCCCCCTAGGATATATCCAGCGATCCGTTCTACCGCCCGGTCGCTGCTGGAGGGCCATGAGTCAGGCAGAGAAAGAGAAGCAGAAGCTGGTTGCGCGGATCCGGAGAATCCGCGGGCAGGTAGACGCGATCGAGAGATCGCTCTCCTCTGGGGATGATTGCGCGGACGTGCTGATGTTGCTTGCGAATATCCGCGGTGGCATCAACAGCCTGATGGCGGAGGTCCTGGAAGACCATATTCGCCATCACATGAGCCCGGAAACCAGATCGGACAAGGGCGGGGTGTTGTCGGTGGACTTGGCCGAGGATCTGATCGACCTGGTGCGGGCTTACCTGAAGTAAGCCCGCTATTTCAGTTCGCTGAGTGCCTGCTTCAACGAAACAGCCAGCAGCCTCTGAGTCTCGTCATTCAGTTTTTCGCCGCTCGCGGTCAGGTAAAAGACGTCGATGGCGATATCGCCTTCGGTGTCGATCAGTGCGACCTCGATATTGCAGCCGCAGCGGGCGAAGCTCTTCGCAATCTCACGCAGAAGGCCGGGCGTATCCTGTGCGACTGCCTGCAGCAGCGTGCTGTGCGATGAGGACTCGTTATCGAACTCCAGTCGCGTGTCGACCGAGACCTTGGCCTGCGTGCGGCGGCCGGATCCTCTGCGCGCATTCAGCAGTTTGTCGATCGGCACCTTGCGTGCGATCGCGTCGCGCACACTCTGCAGGAATCGGTCGATCTCCGAGGGATTGAGTGAGAGCGTCTGGAATGGATCGGTGAACTGGAAGGTGTCGATGATGAGTCCGGCTGCATTCGAGAACGCATCGGCCTTCACGATATTCATGCCCCACGAGGCGAGTGCTCCGGCGACGTCGGCGAAAAGCATCGGGCGATCCTGCGTGACGAGCGTGATCTCGCTCAGCTGACGCACGGTGCGGAAATGCAGCTGGACCGGATCGTCCTTGAGCGCCAGGGCCATGTTGAAGTGGCTGCGGATGACTTCAGGCACGCGGGTCTGGAGGTAGCGCTGGGGAAAGCCTTCAAGGAAGCCGCGAAGCTCTGTCGCGCGCTCGGGCGCCAGCGCGAGGATGCGGTTCAGCGTGGTGGGGTCGGTGTCTACGTGGTAGCGTACCTCATCGACGCTGCGGTCGAGGAAGTTCGACGTGCCCATGTAAAGCTGCCAGAGGTTCTCGGCCTTCCATGGCGTCAGTGCATCGGGTGCGACGGCCTTGATGTCAGCATAGGTCATCAGCGTCAGCATCCTGAGCTGCTGCTGGCTGCCGATCTTCTCGCCGAAGGTGCGCACGGCTTCCGGCGCGAAGATGTCGCGGCGCAGAGCCTGGGACATGGCCAGGTGATTGCGGATGAGGCGGCGCACCGTCTCGCGTTCTTCCATGTCGAACTCGAGGCGGGCAAAGAGATTCTCGCTCAGCTCCACGCTCTGCAAGGCGTGGTTGCCGGTGCGGCGGCCCTTGCCGATGTCGTGCATCAGGAGTGCGAGCAGGAAGAGATCGAAGCGGTCGATCTCCGGCAGCAGCGTGGCAAAGCGCTTCTCCCATTCGTGATGAGGCTGCCGCAGTGCGTGCACATTATCGATGACCAGGAAGGTGTGTTCGTCGACCGTATAGCGATGGTAGGAGTCGCGGATGACGAGCGAATCGATGCCATGAAATTCGGGGACAAGCAGTTCCAGGATGCCAAGCGCATGCATGGTACGCAGTGCGTGCGCGGCATACGGGCCGAGCAGCACCTCGCGCAGGCAGTTCCACAGGAATGGGCCCTCGGGCATGTGGATGGCGAGGATCGGCAGGCTGTCCGTGATGCGGTCTTCGACATTCTGGCTGAGCTTGTAGCCATGGTTGGCGATGAGGCCGAAGATGCGCAGAATCGCATCGCTGTCGATTCCGGTTGCGCCTTCGTTCAGCTCCAGGTGCCCCTGCTCAAGGTAGAAGTCGGTGCCTGCGACGGGCGTGCGTTTGCGGCGGAATTGCTTGTAGAAGGAGCGGCGTGCCGGCGGCAGATCGTCAAGCAGCAGAAGTGTGCGTCGTGAGATGGTGCGCGCATGCCGATAGTAGGTCCGCATCCAGTACGCGGGATCGGCGGAGCCGCGCGTCTCAAGGCCGATGCTCTGTGCCGCGGCTTCATCCTGCGCATGCCAGTCGAGAACATTGTCGTCGCGGCGGTTGCGGTAGTGAAGGAAACAGCGCGTGGCGGCGAGGAAGTCGTACGCGGATTCGCGCTCGCTGTGCGGCGCGTAGAAGGCGTTGCTCTCGGACTTGGGCCAGCTCTTCTGTGTCTTGAGCGTGGTCAGGAGGGTGAGCCACTGAGCGAGCTGGTAATCGCGCAGGCCGCCCGGACAATCCTTGATATTCGGCTCGAGATGGAAGATGGTGTTGCCGTACTTGGCGTGACGGCTACGTGCAATCTCGGCGAGATTCTGCACGATGGTGTCGAAGTCGCGCTGACCGAGCGAGGGAAGAAGATCTCCTTCGAGCTTGCGGTAGATGGCCATGTCGCCGGCAAGAAAACGGCGATCGAGCAGTGAAACAGTGAACTCGAGATTGTCCGGATCGACGCGGTCGCATTCCTTCAGCGTGCGTGTCGAGGGACTGGCGCGCAGTCCGCAGTCCCACATGGCCTGCGTGACCGAGCGCAGCAGCTCATGCGATTCGCGCTCGATGTTGTCATTCGCGCAGACGTAAAGCACGTCGACATCGGAGTACGGAAAGAGCTCTTTACGTCCAAAGCCCCCGGTTGCGACCAGGGCGATGTTTGGGCGCTCTTCGGGACCGGAGAAGCTCTGCCAGATCTGGCGGACGATGTTGTCCACGATGACCGCGCGGCGCCGGATAGCGGACGAGCCGTCCCCGGTGCGGAGGTAAGTGAGACGCAGCTCTTCGCTTTCCTGCTGATACAGGTTTCGTAAATGCTGCAGCAGTGAAGGGTCGCTGGTCATATTCCGCCAAAAGGGGTCGCTAAATTGTGAAATCTATGTGGAGTCGAGGACTCCGGCTGCACGCGGTACGTGCAAGGAGACATGGCCGCTGTGCAGTGATGCTGAAGGGCCGTTCCACCACACGCGCCCGGGGCAGGACGCGTGCGGCGGGATTGGTTAAAGCGCCGTGGAGCCGCGCTCGTCGTTACGGATGCGAATGGCTTCGTCGATCTTCGAGATGAAGATCTTGCCATCGCCGATCTTGCCGGTGCGCGCCGAGGAGAGGATGGCCTGGACCGCCTTCTCCACCAGTTCGTCGGTGACCACCATCTCCAGTTTGATCTTGGGAAGAAGGTCAACGGTGTATTCGCGGCCACGGTAGAACTCAGTGTGACCCTTCTGGCGACCATGGCCGCGGGCTTCGAGGATCGTCATGCCCTCGATGCCGACTTCCACAAGCGCATCCTTGACGGCGTCGAGTTTTGAAGGCTGAATGACTGCTTCGATCTTGTGCATCGTAAAAATCCCAGGTTCGAGTGAAAGAGTATCAGGTTTATCGGGGCTACGATGCGTGGTCGTAGCCTTCTTCGCCATGCTGAGTCAGATCGAGACCTTCGACTTCGTCCTCTGGCGAGACGCGGAGACCGATAGTCAGATCGACGATCTTAAGCAGGATGAGTGTGCCGACGATGGAGATGCCCCAGGCAATCGCCACGCCGACAAACTGATTCAGGACCTGGTGCCAGTGGCCATCCGCACCGCCGGTAGGCAGCGGAACGCCACTCGCATTTTTGCCGAAGATGGGGTTGATGGCGCTCGTCGCGAAGACGCCTGTAAGGATGGCGCCCAGTGTGCCGCCCGCGCCGTGTACGCCGAAGGCGTCGAGCGAATCGTCATAGCCGAACAGCGCCTTGACCTTGATGACCATGAAGTAGCAGAAGATGCCGGCGATGAGGCCGAGGATGATGGCGGACATCGGCGAGACGAAGCCTGCCGCGGGGGTGATGGCGACCAGGCCGGCGACCGATCCGGAGATGGCGCCAAGGGCGCTGGGCTTACCGTTGCGGACCCATTCGGCTGCGGCCCAGCTGAGTGCGGCTGCGGCTGCGGCGAAATGCGTGTTCACGAAGGCGCTGGTAGCCAGGGTTCCGGCTGCAAGCGCGCTGCCGGCGTTAAAGCCGAACCAGCCGACCCACAGGAGGCAGGCGCCGATGAAGCTGAGTACCACCGAGTGCGGCGGCATGGGCTCCTTCGGGTATCCGAGGCGCTTGCCGAGATAGATTGCCGTGACGAGTGCCGAAACTCCGGAGGTGATGTGGACCACGGTGCCGCCCGCGAAATCGAGGCAGGGGAATTTGCCGCCGAGCGAAGCGTTGAGCAGGCCGCCCTTGCCCCAGACCATATGCGCCATCGGCGAATAGACCACGATGGACCAGAGGATCATGAAGGCCGCCATGCCGGAGAACTTCATGCGTTCGGCGAAGGCGCCGGTGATCAGCGCCGGGGTGATGATGGCGAACATCAGCTGGTAGACCATGAAGGTCTGAAGCGGAAGTGTCGCTGCGTAATCAGGATCGGGATCGAGTCCCACGCCCTTGAGGAAGAGATGGTGCAGTCCGCCGATAAAGGCCGAGCCTGAGTCGAAGGCCAGGCTATAGTTCACGACGGCCCACATGATGGTGATGATGGCCATCATGGCGAAGCTCTGCATCATGACCGAGAGCACGTTCTTCTTGCGCACCAGGCCGCCGTAGAAGAGAGCCAGACCGGGGCCGGTCATCATCAGCACGAGCGCGGCGCTGACCAGCATCCAGCCATTGTCCGCCGAGGACTGCGCCTGTGCCACCTGGGCCTGCAGTTTGGCGATCTGGTCGGCCGTGGACGGAGCAGCCGCGGTGGTCTGAGCGAACGAAGTGCCGCAACAGAGAAGGGCGAGCGTGAGAAAGAGCCCGAGGAAAGTAGAACGCATAACACTCCCAAAATCGAAAGGTGGCAAGCTGCGGCGAGGCTGGAGAACCGGCGTTCGCTCACGATGGCATGGAATCGCGCAGGGGCTGCGTGCTTTCCCAGGAGCGAACGCGACCCGAGAGCACAACAAACTTTGGAGCTACTTTTACACATTTTTCCAAAAGCTCAAACAAGGAAACGCAGTGAGGAGAGTAGCGCTCCCGCCTCCGGGCTCACTCGAGAGAAAGCCTGCCGTGCGAACAAGATGAGATACGGAAACAGAAGCGAAAAAGGACGAAAGATAGAGGGCGCAGGCCTGCGGCGAGGCGTATTATTTGTGCTATGAGCGACGCAACGAGCGGCAGCACGATGCGGGATCGGTATCTCTTTGGAGCGCTGGAGAGCAGCGCTAAGAACCGTCACAAGCTGGAAGAAGTGAGCTATGGCTACGACCAGCCGGACGGCGTGTTTCTCACCTCTCTGGATGCAGCCGTGAACTGGATTCGCAAGAATTCGGTTTGGCCGATGACCTTCGGCCTGGCCTGCTGCGCAATCGAAATGATGTCGATGGGCGCCTCGCGCTTCGATGTAGCCCGGTTCGGTGCTGAGGTCTTCCGGCCCTCGCCGCGACAGTCGGACTTAATGGTGATTGCCGGACGCGTCTCGAACAAGATGGCACCGGTCATCAAGCGTCTTTACGACCAAATGCCTGAGCCGAAGTGGGTCATTTCGATGGGCGCCTGCGCGACCTCGGGCGGCGTCTTCAATAACTATGCCCTGCTGCAGGGGGTGAATCAGGTGATTCCCGTGGACGTCTATGTTCCGGGCTGTCCGCCGCGCCCCGAGCAGCTGCTCTACGCAATCACACTGTTGCAGGAAAAGATTCAGCGTGAGCGCGGCAGCCTGAAACGGGCACTCAATCTTCAATAGGATTATGATTCAATAGGTTACGGCGGTCCTAAAGCTTCTCGCTTCTGGGCCGCTGCTTCTTGCCCCGCATTGTGCTGTGAGTCTTGCGCGGGGAGAGTTGGAAGTCGATTGAAGGTTGCCGAAAGGGTGAAAAAATGATCCCGACCACAGGCAACTCGTTGAAGAAATTGTGCTCTAACAAAAAGAAAGTGTGGTAGGTTGAATACCGCCGCACAGAGTCATTCGGCTATTTCATGGTTTCGTTTCCGCAGGTTACAGGTTTTGTAGTTTCAGGCCTGAAATAAAGCCGCAAATGACAGCTTTGCAATCCTGACTTGTTGAGACAGGTCTTAAATTTGTTTGATTTTTCAATGGTTGTGGAGGACAGACGCATGCATTCTCGTTTCTTGAATCCTTTGAGCCGAATTCTGCTTGTTGGGTGTGCCGTAGGAATCGGCGCATCGAGCATGTATGGGCAGACTTCGTCCTCAACGCCCTCTGCCCCGGCAGAAGCTCCGGTGTCGCGCATCGACATCTTTGCCGGCTACTCGTACCTGGCCCCGAAGGGAACGGTTCAGACCCCTCAGCCCGATGGAACGACGTATTCCGACACCTACTCGTCGATCAACTACGGCGCGATCATCAGCGGTGCTTATTACTTCAATAAGTACGTGGGCGGTCAGATCGAGTACGCGAACCATCCGGACGGAAACAATGACGGCGCGCAGACTGCGCAGGCCGGTATCATTTTCCGCTTCCCGACGCAGGGGATCACTCCCTTCATCCACGGTCTCGCCGGCGGCGTTCGCCTGGGCGGCCCGAACGATGAGCCCTACGCGGCTCATGCCTACACCTGGGGCCCGGCCCTCACGGCTGGCGGCGGTCTCGATTATGACCTGCCTTTCTGGGGTCACCATCTCGCGCTTCGCCTTTTCCAGGCTGACTACGAATACTTCCACGCAAACTACGGACCGGAAGCCTCCTTCGGTGGCCGTGCAAATGTGGGCAATGCCCGCCTGAGCACCGGTATCGTCTTCAAGCTCGGCAACATCGTGCCGCCGCCCCCGGTGCAGTATGCCTGCTCGGCCAGCCCGGCTTCGGTTTACCCGGGTGACCCGATCACCATCACTGGCACCGCCACCAACCTGAACCCCAAGAAGACGGCCACCTATAGCTGGAGCGGCCAGGGCGTGACGGTAAGCGGCAGCAGCGCGACCGGCAATGTGGATACCGCGAGCCTCGCTCCTGGTTCCTACACTGTCACCGGTCACGTGACCGAGGGCAACAAGCCTGGCGAGTCGGCTGATTGCACCGCGCAGTTCACGGTGAAGCAGTTCGAGCCGCCGACGGTCTCCTGCTCGGCCAGCCCCTCGACGGTGAAGCCGGGTGACAGCTCGACGATCACTGCGACCGGCGTGAGCCCGCAGAACCGTCCGCTGACCTACACCTACCAGGCCTCTGCCGGCACCATCAGCGGCAACGGCAACACCGCGACTCTGTCCACCACCGGCGCGCCGGCTGGCAGCATCACGGTCACCTGCAACGTCGCTGACGACAAGGGCCAGACTGCCTCGGGTACGACCACGGTCAGCGTGGAAGCTCCCCCGGCTCCGGCTCCTAAGACTCAGACGCTCTGCACCATCCAGTTCGATCACGACAAGAAGCGTCCGGCTCGCGTCGACAATGACGCGAAGGGCTGCCTCGACGATGTCGCTCTGAATGCTCAGCGCGCTTCCGACGCCACCCTGGTGGTCGTTGGCAACGCCGCTCCGGCACCTGAGGTCAAGGGTCATCACCACCACGCCGAGCCGAATCTGGCTGCCCAGCGTGCGGTGAACACCAAGGACTACCTGGTCAAGGAGAAGGGCATCGATGCCAGCCGCATCTCGGTGCGCACCGGCACCACCGGCACCAACGAGGTCGACAACTACCTCGTGCCCGCCGGCGCCAGCTTCGATAGCGACGTCAACGGCACCACTCCTGTGGACGAGTCCTCGGTGAAGGTGCAGCCCCGCAAGGCTGCTCCCCCGGCTCACCACCACAAGAAGAAGGCTGCCGCTCAGCAGTAAAACCAGCAGCGGAGATGGAAATCTCCGCTGAGAATCACCAAAGGCCGGTCGCCCTCGGGCGACCGGCCTTTGCCTTTTGGTACCAAGAGAGGAAACAACCTCTTTCGTGGGAGACCACTACCACTTCGCGGCGGAGTATCATCCAATTGGCAATCGAGAGACGTAATTCCCTATGAATTTTCGCAGTCTGCAATCCTTCCTCCTTGGTTGTGCCGTCATCGCTTCTCTTCCTGCTGCATCGGCCCTCGGCGCGACCGCGCCGTGGACGTCCGTTGGCCCGGAAGGCGGTGACGCTCGCAGCTTCGCCTATGACCCCACCAATCCGCAGCATCTTTACCTCGGCACGCTCGATAGCTGGATCTACGAGTCGAATGACGGCGGCCAGAACTGGAAGCGGCTCACCCGGCTCGGCAAGACCGACGATCTCGTGGTGGACAACCTGACGGTCGACGAGTCCGATCCGAAGACGATTTATGCCGGCGTCTGGCGGATGACACACGACGGTGGCGGTATCTATGTAAGCCATGATTCAGGGCAGACCTGGACCGCGTTCGCAGGCATGGATGGGCAGTCCGTGCGCGCTCTGGTACAGGCGCCATCCAATCCGAAGATCCTGGTGGCAGGCGCCATCAACGGTATCTTCCGCAGTGAGGATGGGGGACAGCACTGGAGCCAGATCAGCCCGCAGGGCAGCGGTGAGATTCGCAAGGTCGAGTCGATCGCCATCGATCCGCAGGATCCTAAGACGATCTACGCCGGAACCTGGCACCTGCCGTGGAAGACAACCGATGGCGGCGCGAACTGGAAGAACATCAAGCAGGGCGTCATCGATGATTCGGATGTTTTCTCGATCATCATCGATCCGACGAAACCGAGCGTTGTCTATGCCAGCGCCTGCTCGGGCATCTACCTGAGCGAGACGGCGGGCGAACTCTTCCGCAAGGTGCAGGGCATCCCCTCGACGGCGCGCCGCACGCGCGTGCTGATGCAGGATCCGATGAATCGCAGCATCGTGTATGCGGGCACTACGGAGGGTCTCTACAAGACGTCGGACAACGGCTCGAACTGGTCGCGTATGACCGGCCCGGACGTGATCGTCAACGATGTCTATGTCGATCCAAAGAATGACAAGCATGTGCTTCTTGCCACCGATCGCAGCGGCGTGCTGGAAAGCACGGACGGAGCTGCGACTTTCACAGCCTCCAATCAGGGCTTCTCGCAGCGGCAGGTGACGGCTTTCCTCACGGACGCGAAGAAGCCGGAGACGCTCTACGCGGGCGTGGTAAATGACAAGACCTATGGTGGCGTCTTCATCTCGGACAACGGCGGCCATTCGTGGACGCAGCGCAGCCAGGGGCTGGACGGACGTGATGTCTTCAGCCTGGCGCAAAGCGACGATGGCACGATCCTCGCCGGCACCAATAACGGTATCTTCCGCTGGAATGGCAATACCTGGCAGGAAGACGGCAAGGTCGTGAACACTCACGACAAGACAGTCTGGGTGACGAAGCGCGGCAAGCGTGAAAAGAAGACCGTTACCGAAACGGATAAGCCCACCACTCTCGATGGACAGGTGAACGACATTTCTGCAAACGGAACCGAGTGGTTTATCGCGACCTCGACGGGTGTCTATCGCAGCGTGAACCAGGGTTCGACGTGGACCGGTCCGGTTGTGCAGGATACGGACTACCGCTTTGTCGATGGGCACGGCCCGATCGTCTTTGCCGCGAAGCGCAACGATCTTCGCGTCTCGGAAGACAGCGGCGTGACCTGGAAGCCGGTGGCGCTGCCCTCGAAGCTGACCCATGTGCAGGCTCTCACCACGCAGCCGGATGGCACGCTGTGGCTGGGCGGCCGCGAGGGCGCCTTCTTCAGCAAGGACCATGGACAGACGTGGGAATCGCTGAGCAATCTGCCCTTCGGCAATATTGCCAGCGTGAACTGGAATGACTCGATGAAGCGGGTGATTATCACTTCACTCGACTCGACCCTGGTCTTCGCCGTAGATCCGTCCGAGAAGTCGTGGAAGTGGTGGGATGCGGGCTGGCGCGTACGCCGCGTTCACACCATGGGAGACCGCATGGTCGCCGCTTCACTCTACGATGGCATCGTGGTGCAGCCGGAGGACACCGGTACAGCCCAGGTGAAACAGGCAACGAAGTAATGCATACAGGCTGAATCAGAAGGGCTCCTCGCGGGAGCCCTTCTGCTGTTTGTGCAGCGTTATGCATAGACTTCAAAACAGATACGATTGCGACCGCTCTCCTTTGCCTGGTAGAGCGCGCGATCCGCGCGGCGCATAATGTCGGCGAGTGATTCGCCGGGAAGCCACTCCGAGATGTCTGCGCTCACGGTGGGATAAAGCAGATGCTGCTTCAGATGGATCTCGAAGGTGGAAGCAGCGTGGCGAGGTGGAACACTGGTGCTCACGGTGGCGTCTGGAAGCCTCCGCAGAATCGAAAAAAAGAGAATGGCCGCTCACAGGAGCGGCCATTCTCTTTGGTTGTGATGTGCAGTATTGCGTTAGTTGTTGTCGTTGTCCGGAGCGGGAGTCGTATCCGGACGAAGAGTGCGAATGCTGGCGTTGCCCTTTTCCCATACCAGCAGCAGAACGTCCCTGTCCGCGGGCTGGCGATGAACCTGGGCGATGAACTGGCTCGCCGAGGTCACAGGAACGCGGTTGATCTCCGTGATGATGTCGCCGGGCTGGAGCACTTCATCGGCCGGGCTGCCGGGGCGAACGCTCTGAACGACCACGCCGTGCACCTGGTCAGGTACATTGAGCTGCTGGCGGATGTCATCGGAAAGATCAGTGACGCCGATGCCGAGCTTTACACCCTGCGCTGGCGATGCGCTGCCGCCATCGCTGTCGGCCGAGTCGCTGTTCTTGTGGTACTGGCCGACAGTGGCCTTCACCGAGAGAGGCTTACCATCGCGAACGACACTGAGGGTAATGGCTGTTCCAGGTGTCATCTCGCTGACGCGAAGCTGGAGCGCGCTGCCGGTTTCGACGGGCTGGCCATTGATCGCCGTGATTACGTCATAGGTCTTGAGACCGGCGCGGCTAGCGGGGGAATCCGGCGTGACCTGCGAAACGAGTGCACCAGATGCCTTGTCGAGATTCAGGGACTGCGCGTTGTCCGGCGTGACATCGCCGATGGAGATGCCGAGATAGCCATGCTCCACCTTGCCGGTCTTGATCAGCTGATCGGCAACGGCGTGAACGGTCTGCGAGGGGATGGCGAAGCCGGCACCGGCAAAGGAGCCATTGTCCGTGATGATGAAGGTGTTGATGCCGACAAGCTGGCCATGCGCGTTGACCAGCGGACCGCCCGAGTTGCCGGGGTTGATCGCAGCATCGGTCTGGATGTAACCGCCGGGCTTGCGCAGGTCATCGGAGTAGGGGTTCTGGCGGTTCACGGCGCTGACGATGCCGCGCGTCACCGAGAACTGGAAGTAGCCAAAAGGGCTGCCGAAGGCGAGAACGGTCTGGCCCGGCTCGAGCTTGCCGGAATCGCCCCAGGAAATCGTCGGAAGATCCTTGGCGTCGACCTTTACGACAGCCAGGTCGGTGAGCTTGTCGGTACCGACGAGCTTGCCGGTCAGCACGCGGCGATCATGCAGCGTGACCTTGATCTGCGTTGCGCCTTGCACGACGTGGTTGTTGGTGACGATGTAGCCGTCCGGCGAGATGATGACACCCGAACCGATGCCGTGCTCGATCTGCGGCTGCTGGGGCTGCATCTGACCGCCGCCGAATCCGAAGAACTGCGCGAAGCCCGGAGGAATGCCCTGCATCTGTCCCTGCTGCTGCTGTTCGTCAGGGCTCACGCGTGCCGTTACGGCGATGTTCACCACGGCTGGGGTGACGCGATGCGCGACCGACTCCATGGCGTTGTCGAGCGCGGTCAGGGCTGCGACCGAGTTGTCATCGAGCGGGGTGGGGTTGTCGATACCGGCAGCGTGCACACCACCGTGACCGGCAAAGAAGGCAGCGCCAAGAACAAAGGATCCGATGAGCGTGGCAGGAACGGCGAGCTTCTTTGATTTAGCTACTAATTGATTAGTTGTTGCTTGCATGGGCTTCTACTTCTCCTCAGTCTGGTTGAGTCAAAAGATCGTTAGAGTTGCAAAGGTCGTTAGAGTTGCAGGATCAGCCAGCCATCGGGAGTAGGGATGGCGGCGTAAGACGGAACGGGGTGAGCGACAATCCACTGTTCCCGGGTGCGCTCCGCAGCAGAACGATCCTGCTGCTCCGGCGTCACGTACTCGGTCCATGTCGCAAGAACAACAACAGCGCCGACACGCCGTAATGCCTCCTGGCGGGCCTCCCGTGCGCGGAGGCTGACAGCCGCGCTGTCGGGCAGCTGCATCATGGCTGGCGGCGCGGCCTGCGCTATCTGCGTGGGAATCATGCGCGGCTGCCGGAGGGATGTCTCGACGATGTGCGGCTGGCTGGAAATCTGCTTCGTGCCTGTGCGCGATCCCGGATGCGACGCGTTCTTCTGCTGCGTGCGTGCAGGCGTTCCCACGGAAGGCTGCGCGGGCAGGTGAAAGACCGCATCCACCGCGTGAGGCTGGTGGCTGCCCGGCATCGCGGCTGGGAGATACGAAGGAGCGTCAGGTAAAACGGTGTCGGCGGTCTCCGACGCAGCGGCCATGGCGACTGCTACAGGAGTAAAGGCCACCAGGCGAGGTTCGCGGGCAAGCTCGACGGTGCCGCCGACCATGGCCGCGACCAGCATGGCCGTAACGGCGCGGAGGCGGCGGGTCGTCACACGGGTCTCGCCTTGATTCAGAATGCGCAGAACGCGGCGCGCCAGCTCTGAACGGCGCTCCCATGCGCCGAGAGCCAGCGAAAGGCGGCGGCGCAGCATGGAATGCTCGGCCAGGTTCACGAGGCACGTGGCGTAAGTCTTACGGGCGTGGGTACGGGCAAGGACGTGATCGTCGCAGGCCAGTTCGCGGTCGGCCGAAAGCTGACGCTCGACCCAGAACATCGCCGGATTCAGTGGGAAGAGTGCGAGGGCAAGCTTCTGGAAAAGATTGACCCAATCGTCACGGCGGCGCAGATGCTCCATCTCGTGCAGGACGATGTGCTCGAGTTCGGTGGCGGTCAGCTGCTGGTAGAGCGCAGCGGGAATGAGCACACGCGGCGAGAAGAAGCCAAGCACGCTGGGACGGTCGACCTCTTCGGAAACACAAAGCTGCGCGGTGCGGCGGCCTGCCTGGAGCAGATGGACAGGCAGTGCATGAAGTTCAACCGGTTGCGCTGAACGGGCGATACGGCGAAGTGCGACCCAGCTTTGTGCCAGTTGTGTGAGACGAAAGAGCGCGGCGCTCAGCCAGAGGCCCGTGATCGCCAGGCTCCAGCGTGCGTCGACATGAAGAGCCGCATGGGGAAGGACGGTGCCGCTATGCGGAACAGCCGGGGCATGCAGAAGGAACGGGGTCAGGTGGAGCAGGACGGCAAGCGTAAAGGTCGCGGTCCAGAGTAGCGAACGGGCCGCCGGGGGGATGCCTTTCGCCAGGCGCAGGCAAAGCGCGACGATGGCAGCGAGCACCGCTCCCTGCCAGGTGGCGGAGACGAGTGCACTGGCCGTAGTCGAGCCGGCAGTAAGCAGCGAGGTCATCACTTGGCTACCTCGTCTTCGGGCAGGCCGTTGATCGCTTCACGCAGGCGGTGCAGCTCTTCCGGGGCGAGCTCTTCGTCGCCGAGCAGTGAAAGCAGCAGGCGCTCACGGGAATTGCCGAAAAACCGGTTGAGAAGATGACGGACCTCGGTCCGCCCGGCCTCCGATTCATCAATGCAAGGGCTATAGAGGAAGGCACGGCCCTCCTGGCGATGGCGCACATAGCCTTTTTCTTCGAGGATGCGCACGGTGGTGAGCACCGAGGTGTAGGCGAGCGGTCTTTCGCCGGAGACGGCGGAGGTAAGGTCCGAAACTGCCGATTCGCCGCGATCCCACAGCACCTTCATGAGCCTGAGCTCGGCCTCGGTGAGCGTGATGGAGCGTTTTGGTGGCATCGGCGGTAAACCTCCGGGCAGTCTGCCCGAACTCTCCCTACGTCGAGTTTGACGCAGCAACTAGTTAATTAGTTAGCAAAGCGGAGAAGAGATTTCAAGTGCGATAGCCGGATCTCCATTATGGGAATCCGGCTATCGGCTGGAATAAGAATGGTTTAGTGCGTGGAAAGAATTTGTGGAGCGTAGCCCATAAAAACCAGCTTAGCTGGACTGTAGCTGGTACTCGATGCGGTTGCGGCCGCTGTACTTCGCCTTCTGAAGAGCCTTATCGGCCTGGAGAAGAAACTCCTCGGAGGTGAGGCCGTGTTCCCCATTGAGGACGGCGACACCG
The DNA here is from genome assembly GCF_047605705.1 of Silvibacterium sp. Lineage (NCBI taxonomy): Bacteria > Pseudomonadati > Acidobacteriota > Terriglobia > Terriglobales > Acidobacteriaceae > Silvibacterium > Silvibacterium sp. The sequence goes on from NZ_JASGFD010000036.1 coordinate 20,484, forward strand.
AAGCTGCAGCTGATGTGCGTCGAGCCGCCCGGAAGCCAGATCGCGTCAAGGCAGATGGCATCGTGGATCGCCTGTACGCGGTGCGGGTCGCGGAACCCGTCGAACTGCGGCATGAGGATGAGGAATTCGTGCGTGCCGAAGCGGCTGATCGTGTCGTAGACACGGACCGAGGCGGAGAGACGGTGGGCAGTCTCGCGCAGGATCTCGTCGGAGGCCATATGGCCGCGCTGGTCGATGATTTCCTGAAGCGCATCGATCTCGACGAGCACTGCTGTAATAGACGTCAGCTCGCGCCCGGCGCGGGAAAGTTCGCGCACGATGACATCATGGGCCGAGCCGTAATTCAGAAGGCCGGTAAGCGGATCGCGGCTGGCCTGTTCGAGGAGCGCTTCGCGCGTGGTGGCGAGCTTGCGGCGTTCTTCCTCAAGAGCCTCTGTCTGCTGTTGCAGCTGGTCTTCGAGCAGTGCGGCCCGGTGCCGGATGCGGCGCTCCCGCTCCCAGAGAAAGAGACAAAGCAGTCCGATCAGGGATGCTCCGGCGAGAAGCCCAGCCGCCACGCTGCTGTGGCTCGGCTTCTGAAGCTCGAAAGCAAGCGGAGTTGCCGCCGACAGGTCCATGAACTTGACTAGCACGAAGCCTCGCAATCCAGCCGTGAGATCGCGAAGGGGAGGCGAGCCGGCAGGGAATCTTCCTTATCGTCGCAGGAAAGTGCACACAAAGCTATGCGACAAAGGTGGGATCAGGGAACTCCTACAGTCAATGTTTCTGTTATGTGTTGTGGCTTTCGGCAACAGGCGATGTAGCATGCAGGAGTCGGCACGCAACTGAGGTATACACTGGGTTTAGCCGTGTAGAATCTGTCGCGGCATACCCACAATCGAGTCTCCTGACTTTGAGACTGAGCTGCCTGGCTGGCGGCCATGCACGGAAAGATCATGCGCAAGCGGTATCCGGTACTTTATCCGGCTTTCGGACTGGCTATTTTTCTTGGCGCGGGGTTTCATCCGGCGTGGGCGCAGAGTGCGCCTCCTTCGGCGGACAAACCATGGAGCGCGCCGGTGGAGCGAAGCCTGCAGCGCGAGCTGGTAGCGCATCCGGAAACGCCTTATGCAATCGATGCGGACAAGGCCTATACGCTGGCCGAGCTGATCGATCTGGCTCAGCAGCACAACCCGGAAACGCGAGCGTCCTGGGAAGCCGCGAAGGTGAAAGCCGCCAGTCTGGGTATCGCTCGGAGTGCGCTGTTCCCGACACTGGCCGCGGTGGTGCTGGCAGAGTCGGAGCGAATTGCGGAACTGCCTGGTCCGAACTGGGGACGTGCCACGGAAGGACTGTTCATTCCGGTGCTGCATGTCGACTACCTCGTGTTCGACTTCGGCGAGCGTGGCGGCAAGATCGATGAGGCAAAGGCGAACCTGCTCGCGGCCAATCTCAGCTTCAATGACACGCATCGGAAGCTGATCTTCGCGGTATCTTCGGCCTATTACCGGCTGCTGAATGCGCACGGCCAGCGCGAGGCGGCGGAGATCAGTCTCAAGAACGCGCAGGCGGTTGAAGATGATGCAAAGTCCCGTCTGGATCATGGTCTGGCGACGAAGCCGGATGTACTCGAAGCGACAGCCTCACGAGCGCAGGCGGAGTACGACCTTGAAGCGGCGATAGGCGCCGAGGCGATCGCAGCCGGGGATCTTGCTTCCGCAATGGGCCTCCCCGCGCAGACCGCGATCAACGTGCAGGAGATTCATGAGCTGGCGACGCCGAAGGAGATGGCCGATACCGTGGACGCGGAGATAGACCGCGCCTTTGCCCAGCGGCCGGAGCTGCTGGCCCAGGTAACGCGGCTGCGCGCGGCCAATGCTGCGATCAAGGAAGCGCACTCGGCCTTCCTGCCGACGCTGAGCCTGACAGGCGACGGCGGCCTGGCGCGTGGCTACGGAGAGTTCGATCAGTATCCGAGAAAATACGCGGAAGGCGAGTACTGGAACGCCACTCTGCAGTTGAAGTGGACGCTCTTCGACGGCACGCGGCGGGAACACGAGTTGGCAGCGGCGCATGCGGAGAAGCGCGAGGCCGAGGCGGAGATCGGCGCATTGCGGGACCAGATTTCGGATGAGGTCTGGGCGGCATATACGAACATGCGTACGGCGCTCCGGCAGCAGCAGGCGTCGGAAGCTCTGCTTGCGGCCTCGGAACAGAGTTACGATGCGGCTCGCGAGAGTTATGGGTACGGAGTAAGAAATCTGCTGGACGTGGTGCAGTCGCAGAAGGCATTGGCGCAGGCGCGGAGCGAAGATGTATCGGCGAGGGCCCAGGTGCTTCTGCAGGTGGCGAACCTGGCCTTCCGGACCGGAGACCTGGTGTCGATACCTCCGCCGGCGAAAGGAACACCCTAGCCATGCGAGCAGGAAAGAAAAGAGGATCCGTGCGGCGAGAAAGAAGACTGGCAGCGGTGGTGGTGAGCCTGGGGGCGGCGGCTCTTACAGCGGGCTGCGGACGCGCGCCTTCATTCAACATCCTGGGGTCGTTCTTCCCGTCATGGCTGATATGCCTGACGATAGGAACGATCGTGGCGGGATTGATCTACGGGCTGCTCACGCGGCTCGGCAGGCAGCAGCTGATCCAGTGGGGCATTGTGACCTATCCAAGCCTCGCGGTGCTGGTGGCGCTGGTGCTGTGGCTCTTGTTGTTTAACTAGCGAGGAAGCATGGACGAGGCGGGATCGACAACAGGAAAACCGAATCGCGCCGGACAGGCAATCAGCGCCGCGATTCTGGTGTGCACGGCAGTTGCCGGGCTCTTCGCGGTCTGGCAGATGACGGAGAATCCGCGCACCGACGATGCGGAAGTCTTTGCCAACTTCATCGGCATGGCGCCGCTGGTCAACGGCCCGGTAACGCACCTTTATGTGCAGGACAACCAGTTGGTGAAAGCCGGCCAGCCGCTCTTCGATATCGATGACCGGCCCTACTCTTACGCGCTGTCGAATGCGAAGAGCAATCTCGCCGCGTTGCAGGGCTCTATCTCCGATGAAAAGCGGATCATCGCGGGCAAGGTGAGCGGCGTGGATGTGGCAAAGGCAGGAGCACAGAGTGCGCAGGCAAGCCAGCTGCGCGCGGCCGCGGCGATTCAGCAGGCCTCGGCGGATGTGGAGAATGCGAAGGCCGCGGTCCAGCGCGCGGACGCCGAACTGGCATACGCGACGAACAATCTGCATCGCATTGAGCCGTTGCTGGCCAAGCAATACGTCACCGTGGATCAGATTGACGAGCAGCGCACGCTGGTCAAGACGAGAGAGCAGGCGGCCTCACAGGCGCGCGCGCAGCTGGCGCTGTCACAGGCTGGCCTCACCGCCGCGCACGCGCAGTACGATGCGGCTTCCGCGGCGACCATCGAGAGCAACCAGCAGGTACAGCAGGCGGCGCACAACGTGACGACGCTCGATCCGCTGGAAGGTCAGATCGAAGGCAAGCAGGCTGCGATCAACAACGCACAGTACGACTACGATAACTGCCACATCGTGGCGCCTTTCGATGCGCGCGTGACCAACCTGACCATCTCCGAAGGCGCCTATGCGAAGGCGGGGATACAGGTCTTCACGCTGATCGATACGCGTGTGTGGTGGGTCATCGCGAACTTCCGCGAGACGCAGCTCCGCCATGTGCAGCCGGGCATGAGTGCGGAAGTCTATGTGCTGTCACGCCCGAATGTGCGCTTTAAGGGCGTGGTGGACAGCGTTGGCTACGGCGTAACTCCGGACTCGGACCTGGTAGGCAAGCTGTCTCCTGCAGGTCTGCCCGATGTGCAGCGAACCCTGAACTGGGTCCATCTTGCTTCGCGCTTCCCCGTCCGCGTGCGCATTGAGGCAGGACCGAACGACCTCTTCCGCCTTGGTGAGTCGGCGGTCGTGGTGATTCGCGGCGCGCACGGCGAGGAGCGTTCGGAGCCGGCTGGAAGCCGCTAATGGCGACGTCGATTCATCTTCCGCACCAGCCGAAATTTACGCAGTGGTTGCCGAGCTTTCTGCGGGCGGAGCTGGCGCCCTATCCTGGGCGCGGCGCGATTGTGGCGCGCATGGTGATCGCTGCCACCATCTCCATGATTCTGGTGCAGACCTTCCAGATCCCGGGAGGTGCGATCGGCGCACTCTTTGCCTTCACTCTGTCACGGGAAAATCTGCGGGCCACGGCGCGTTCGGCTCTCTCGATGATTGTCGCCTGCATTATGACGATGCTGTTTGTGCCGATCGGCGCGCGCATGTTCGCATCCGATCCGATCACGCACTTCATGTGGGAAGGCATCAGTGTCTTCTGCATCTTCTTTTTGCTACGCGCGCTCAGCGATTACGCCATCGCTGTGGGCCTCAGTCTGGTTGTGACGAGCGTGCTGGGCATCTGGTATCTGCCGGGGCCGACGGAGCACAACCTGGAGCTGACGCTCTGGCAGGTGCTTGCGGCGGCGATCGGCGCGGTGGTGACGCTGGCGGTCGAAGCGGCCTTCCACGCCATGAAGACAGAAGACGAGGTGACAGCTGGACTGAAGCCGCGCCTCGCGGCCGTCGAAGCGCTGTTGCGGAGTTTTGCTGAAGGACGGCCTGTCTCGAAAGAGACCGAGCGCACACTCTCGCAGTACGCTGTGGTTGGCATGGGCGCGCTGCGGAGACATATTGCGCGCAGCACCTATGACAACATGATGCGCATGCGGATGAGCGCAGTGGTGTCTCTGATCGGACGCTCGGTCGACTTCGCCGCGGCCATGGTCTATGCACATCCTCCGCTGACCGAGGCGCAGAGGCTGCGTGCGGCTTCGCTGGCCGATCACGTGGCCGAAGTCCGCAGATGTGTGGCTGACGGGCGCACACCCGCTCCATGGCGGCCGGCGGCCGGAGGGAAAGCGGAAAACTTTCCGCTCTTTACCGAGCTCGAGTCGATGATGGCCCTGATTCCCTCCGCTTATGACAAGGGAGAGGTGCTCGACGCACGGCTTTCGGTGCTGGAAGGGGAGCCGGAAAAGCGCGGCTTCTTCGTCTCGGATGCGTTTTCGAACCGCGAATATCTGCGGTACGCGATGGGCGGCACGATGGCCGCGATGCTCTGCTACGTGCTGTATGTGAGCCTCGCGTGGCCTCAGCTGGCGACATCGGTGACGACATGCGTGCTGACGGCGCTGACCAACATTGGAGCTTCGCGTCAGAAGCAGGTGCTGCGCATCTGCGGCGCGCTGCTCGGCGGCTTTGTGTTCGCTCTAGGCGGCCAGATTTTCATCCTGCCGTATGTCGATACCATCGGCGGCTTCACGCTGTTCTTCGTGGCCATTACGTTCATCGCCGCGTGGGTGTCGACGTCAAGCTCGCGTCTCTCTTATGCGGGTATCCAGATTGCGCTGGCGTTTTATCTCATCAACCTGGGTGACTTCACCATTCAGACATCGCTGACGCAGGCGCGTGACCGTTCCATCGGTGTGCTGCTGGGAACCACGGCGATGTGGCTGGTCTTCGAGCGGCTCTATCCAAAGGCTGCTGCCGACGAAATGGTTCGCATCTTCGTGCGCAACCTGCGGCTGATGGCCGAGCTTTCCGAGGTGAAGCCGGGTCACAAGCAGGCAGACGAGATGCTGCGCATTCGCAGGCAGCGCGACCTGGTCTATCGCCTCTTCGCCGACGTCAATGCGCAGTCGGATGCTGTGCCCTTCGAGACCGGCCCGAAGCGCGCGGCGCATATGGCGGCGCGTGACCGCATCCGGCGCTGGCAGGCGCAGCTGCGCACGTATTACCTGCATGAGGTGCCGCTGCTCCAGTTCCGTGTCTTCGGCAGCGCGGAGGGCGCTTCGCAGGAGTTCATCGATATCGAAACACGATTCCACCAGGCCTGCGGTGAAACGCTGATACACGTCGCAGACTGCCTCGAACGGCAGCTGAATGGCAAAGTCTGTGGACATTCCCAGCATCCGCGGCTCGAGGAAATGATTCAGGCTTCCACGATGGATGAGTCGCTGGCGCTCACCGTGCGCGAACAGGCACTGTCGCGCATGTCCCGGGAGGTGGCCGCGATCATCGATCGCCTGGAAGACGAGGTAACCTCAGAGCCTCTCTACAGCTGAGACCGCACTCGAAGCTTGTTCAGCGTTAAGACAACTGTTGCAGAAGCGTCTCGACGCGTACAGCGTTTGAGGACTCGGTGGCGTGTGGCAGTGTGGGGCTGACAGCGACCGCAACATTCTGCGCCTGGCTCCATACAAGGAAAGAAGCCTGCGAGGCGCCGGTGAGGCGCTGCTGATTGATCCACGTGTAGTACGCGCCCATGTCGGCATCGACGGTTGAGCCTGCGGGATCGGGTTCAGGATGAGCTGAGGCCCCGGAGAGCATCTCGTTCATCGGGAGCTGGCGCTGGCGCGGAGCATAGCGCATCAGCAGCGTGGAGGGCTGAGCGCGGCGCAGTGCCTCGCGCGCGCTCCACTGGACGAAGGTGGTGGAAAAGATCTGCGTGCCTGAGCCTTCCCCGAGCACACTCACTTTGAAGCGCGACAGAGTCTCATTGTCTCCGGAGGGCAGTCCAAGATCGGCCGGTGTAGTCATCGCCATCAGCGTGCGCAGCTCTTCAGGACCGCCCCGGCCACTGCCGAGGATCTGCTGCATGCGGCGCATCATCGCGGCGCGCGTGGATTGCAGATCGTCATAACCGATAGCGGCAAGCTGGGGTGAGAGCGTGGAGTCAAAGGCTCCGCCTTCGATATACCAGTGCTGCCACGGTTCGGGCGACTTCTGCGCGCGTGCATTCGCAAGACTGACGATGGACTTCCAGCCTTGCGTGCCATCGACATTCGAAAAGTAAACGCCCTGCGGACGAAGCTTACGGAAGAGGGATGTGTTCTCTGCGCGGAGATCGTTGTTGAGCACGACGATGGCGAGTCGCGGCATCGCGGGCAGGGGCAACGGGCGGGCTGTGCTCCAGGCCTCCGCATAGGCAGCAGCGGAATCACGGAAGCCATCGTGCTGATGGCTGGCCCACAGATGTGCAGTCAGGCTGTCGAGGAACGGCTGCGGGTTGCGAATCCAGTCCATGCCAACGAGGCTGTCCGGAAGCGAGAGCGTGGCAAAGCCGTGCAGCAGGGCTTCGCGCTGCTGCGCTGTCTGCGATGCAAGAAAGGAGAACTGGTCTTCGACCGTGCGCTGTTCCGCCGGGAAGCGCCAGTCGTAAGAATTCATCTCGCGCAGCAGCAAGGCGGCAAAGGCGACAGGAAGCTGCCGAATCAGAGCGAGGTTGTCGACGGCCAGCTTACGGGCCTGCGGAGGATAAGAATCGAAGCTCTGCGCATTCAGCTGGGAGGGCAGCATTACAGCACCTCCGTGAGCGGACGACCCTTGGCCAGCGGCGTGTCGAAGCGCAGCAGCGAGCCGAGCGTCGGTACCAGGTCGAGCGAGTCCACAGGATGGTCGATAACCACGCCCTGGCGTACGCCGGGGCCCATCGCCATAAGCCAGGTGGTTCGTGAGAGCGGATCGCCGGTGCGATGGTGCTGGAAACCGTTGCCCGCCGCGTCCATGTCGGAATCGCGGCCAAAGTCAGGCAGGATGAACATCGTCGTGCGGTTGGCGTACTCGGGATTGGCCTGGATCGCCTGCCATATCTCGGCGCAGAGGCGATCGGAGCGGCGAATGCCGTCAACATAGAGCGAGTAGGTGCCGGAATGAGCGATGTCGATGTCGTGCAGCGTGATCCAGAGCAGGCTCGGCGCAAGCTGGCGCATGAGCTGTTTCGCGATGTAGACGGAAAGCTCGTCGGGACTCGAGAGCGTCAGCGCGTGATGCGTGAAGTCGTCGATGGAGAGCTTGAGGATCGAGTCGAGCTGCCGCAGCTCGACTTCATTGCCGGCGAGTGCGGGCGTGAAATACGGATCTTCGTAGTTGTCGCGCAGCAGGTGGTCGTACTGTCCCAGACCCTGGCCCGGCATGGCTGCCTTAAGCAGGTTCTTGGGCAGGATGACGCCTGCGCCGAGGCCCTGTCCATAGCGCCGATTGTCGCTCTCGCCGATGCGGTTAAAGCCATTGCTCGGGGCGACGACCCACGCATCCGAGGCCGGGCGCTTGAGATCGCGGCGGAAATACTCGAAGACGGTCGGATTGTCGGGCGAGACGGCGGCGAAATTATCGAATGTCTCATAGACGCCGGTAGCGAGGCTGGCCGTGGCCACGTAGTGACCGAGGATGCCGTGATTCACCACCTGCGTGTATAGCGTGGCCTGCGGAAAGAGCGTGTGCAGCAGGTTCGGGATATTCTCCTGACCCTCCGGCGCGAAAGTTTCCTCGTCGCGCGCGCCTCCGCCGAAAGTGACGACGACGGCTTTGTGGTTGAGCGGCAGCGCTGCGGCCTTTAGCGGGGAGAAGCCGAGCAGGGCGCTCGCGGCGCTGAGGCCGACTGCGGAGCGCAGGAAGTCGCGGCGCGATCCGGCGATAGCGGAGGAGGCCCGATGGAGATGGCTCAAATGCGACATGGGTCTTTCACTGCATGGTAACTAAAAGTGTCTTAACCTGCTTGAGTCGCGCCTCAACATTGTTCCGTTCCTCGGTGCTGAAGCGGCGTTCGAGCGCGATCTCTTCCTGCGCCTTTTCGCGCTGGCCGGTGTGATTGAGCGCCAACGCAAGCCGGTAATGCGCGGCAGCATACTCGGGACGCAGGCGAATGGCAGCCTCAAGCTCAGGCACGCTCTCCGCCCACTGGCCGCGCGTCTGTAGCAGCAACCCCATGCCGTAACGAGCCTCGGGTAGATCTGGCTGAGCATGCACGGCGGATGCGAGCAGGTGTCCGGCAAGCTCGAGCTGTGCGGCATCCGAGGGCTGGTGGAGGATGCTGGTGGCGGCGTAGGTGGCGAGGATGGCGTTCTGGGGATGCTTCTTGGCGAAGTCGATCAGTGCGGTGCAGCGCGGATCGGAGCCCTCAGTGAGCACGGTGCAGACACGCCCCAGCAGCTCGGCATACATCTCGTTCGAAGAATCAGCCGCGAGCAGATCCGCGAAGACAGGGATGGCCTTGGCATAATCGCCGTTTGCGTAATATGCGATTCCGAGACCGGTGTGCATGCGGCGGCTGTCTGGAAATTGCTGGATGCCGGCGTTGAAAACATCGACGGCAGGGCCGAAGGTCCAGTGGCGCAACAGCTCGATGCCGAGCACATACTGGTTCGGCTCCGTCGGCGCAAGGTGGACGGCATTGGCGTAGTGCTGGGCAGCTTCCTTGTACTGGCCCAGCTTCTCGTCCACATCGCCGAGCAGGGACTGCGCCTCGGCAGAAGAGTCAGCTCCGGGCAGGCGTGCCAGCAGCGGCGCTGCCGCAGCGGCATCGCCCGCGGTGTATTCAGCGAGGGCGGTGTTATAAAGCAGCGTCGGATCGTCTGGCTGTGCCGTGAGCGCTGCGCGATAGGCTGCCGCGGCGGGACCCGGTTGGTTGAGCTGCATGAGCGCCTGTCCCAATGCCTGCTGCGTGGCAGCATTGGATGGGTTGAGCTGCGCAGCGCGTTCGAGCTCGTGGACGGCGTCCTTCGGCCGATTGAGCTTGAGATATGCCGTGCCGAGGTTGGCGTGCGCGACATCGGAGGCGGGCTGCACGGTAGCTGCAGTCTCAAGCAGCGGCAGGGCTTCAGAGACTTTGTCTTCGCCTGCAAGCAGCAGTCCAAGCGATTCGTCGATCTCGAAGCTGCGCGGATGACGCGTGTGGAGCTGACGCAGAAGCGGCTCGGCGGTTGCTGCGTCGCCACGATTCATCGCGTCCATGGCTCGCGCAAAGGCCTGTTGGTCAGCGGTTGAGATTGTTTGTGCGGAGAGGCCGGCCGGTGCAAGGGAGATCACTGCGAGCAGCAGTGCGAGACGATGCGCGTGAAAGGCGAATCCGGAAGTGAAGAAGTGTGCGGTCACAGGCTGGAGTGAAGTATGCAGGCCATGGTAACGGCCACGGCCTGCATACGTGAAGAGGAGGGATGAAAATCTAGTCCGCTTAGAACTGATACTTCGCGGCGAACTGGAAGAAACGTGCGTCGGGTGTGAAGTTCTGGAAGGTGCGGGGAGCGGTGATGTTCCCCAGGTTCGAGTTGATGGTGGTAACGCTCGGCTCCCCGTAAGAAGGAGTGTTGAAGACGTTGAAGATGTCCGCCCGGAACTGGAAGGTCTGTTCGCGGAAGGTATGGAAGTCCTTGAAGACGGACATGTTCACACGCTGGTAGCCGGGGCCGTAGACGTCGTTGCGGCGGCCGCCGAGGTAGGACTCGACCTGCGTGATGCCGGTGACGAGCGAGCCGGTGCCGGAGACCGGAATGTCGGTTCCGGGCAGCGGGTTGGCGAAGGCGCAGGGGTTGATCCAGTTGGTCAGCGTCCTGGTCTTCGTAGCGCAGGTCACGTCAGGATTGGTCGAATTTGGTGTGCCTCCCGCCTTGAACGGATCTCCGATACGGATAGCACGGGTGCTGCCGCCGGAGGGGCCACTGTTATTCGGGTAGACGGTGAAGGGATTGCCGGTCTGCGCCTGGAATGTCAGGTTCGCAGCCCAGCCGCCGACTACTGCATCAGCAATGGCGTTGTGGTTGAGATACTTTCGGCCTTTGCCAAAGGGCACTTCGTAGTACACGTTGACAGTGAAGCGATGACGCGTGTCCCAGGCAGAGTTGCTGTAGTCGTATCCAATCGGGAGCAGGTTGGAGTTGCGGTAACCGCCGTCGCCGGTTGAGCCGAGCGGCGTCGGTGCATCGTCAAGCGAGTGCGCGTAGGTGTATGTAGCCAGGAAGTTATATCCGTGGCTCATGCGTTTCTCGAACTTGGCCTGGAGCGAGTTGTAGTTGCTCGATCCGGCGTAGTTCGTATAGGTGGTACCGCCCAGACCCGGGAACGGACGCACGGTCTGCGAGCTGTTCGCGGGGTTCTGCAGCGCCATGGGGTTGTTGGGGTCCGGGAAGACGGCCAGGTGACGCGAGACATCGCCTACATAGCTAAGAGTCGCAACCAGGTCGGTGGAGAGCGAGCGCTCTGCCGATAGGTTGTAGCTCTGCGTGTAGGGCGTCTTCACGTTCTCATCGGAGCCGCGCAGCTGTGGCGTGGAGATGAAGTTAGAGAGACCGGCTGCGAGCGCGTTCGAGAAGCCGTTCTCAAGTGAAACATCGCCATAGGTCGGATTGCTGATGCTCTGGCAACTGCCCGGAGTGCAGGAAGGCGCGGTGAAGGTATCGGTGAACTGGAATGGATAGTTTTCGCCGAGGTTTGGAGAATATCCGGTACTTTCCAGGCCTCCATAGAAGATGCCGTAGCCCGAGCGGATAACTGTCTTCGTGTCGGGTGAAAAGGAGAAGCCGAAGCGCGGGGCGAAGTTCAGTTTCTGTGCATTGATGAGGGCCGGATTGTCCGAGTATCCGAGGCTGATGTTGTTCGCGGTCAGCAGATCGGTAAAGGCCGAGACCAGCGGATAGCTCTGCTGCTCCTTCGGGATCAGGTATCTCGCTGAGCCTGAGCCGATGCTGGAGGGGCCGGTGAGATAGTACGTCGCCTGGTAGCCGCCCACATCCTTGTACGGCTGGTAGTAGTCGTAACGCAGGCCCATGTTGAGTGTGAGCTTGTCAGTGACGCGCCAGTCATCCTGGAAGTACGCAGCGCGATACCAGTGCGCATCGCCATTCTTGAATTCATTGGACAGCTGCGCGGTGTAGTTCTGGTCAGCCAGGAAATCAGCAACGCCATAGCCGGTGAAGCTCTGGTTCTGGTAGCTGGTGTACTGGCCAGTGTAGTCGTAGGTGCCGCGCGGATACGGCGGCTGCAGGGTGGAGAAGCGCAGGCTCTGGAAGCTGACACCGGCCTTGAGCGAATGATTGCCCGCGACCTTCGTCACGTTGTCGAGAATCTGGAAGACGTTCTCGTGCTCGTCGGTGACGTAGAACGTCGTGCTGCCGAACGATGACAATCCGGCTTTGGTCACGTTCGGCAGACCGCAGTTCAGTGGGAAGTCCGGTCCGTAGGGAATGCCGCCGAGGCCAAGGCTGGCGGCAATATCCGTAGTGGCGTTGGGCTGCTGATAGCCGTCATGGAGATAGTTGTAGCCGAAGCGGAATTCATTCGAGAGCGTCGGGCTGAAGATGTGCGTTTCGCTGCCGACGAAGTTTTCGCCGAGGTTGAGAATCGTGCCGGTGGTGCCGAAGCCGCCGCCGTCGAGTATGGGGCCGAGCGGAGGTGTGTAATCGCCGGGCTCATGGTAATAGCTGAAGCGCGCGAAGAGCTGGTCCTTGCTGCTGATGTTCCAGTCCATGCGCGTATCCCACTGCCAGGTGTTGTCCACATCATTGGCATTCACGATGTAGTTGTTGTACGTCTTGCCATCGTTGGTGTTGGGTGAGGGGTAGAGATTCAGGATCTTCTGTGCAAGCGCGCTGATCTGATCTGTGCAAAAGACATTCTGCTGGCCGTTGCAGGTGAGGTAAGCCGGGGCCGCGGGATTGGTCCCCCCATACGTGTTCGGCTGATACAGATATACGGGCTGCGAATCGCCGGTCAGCGAGGTATTGAGCAGTTCCGTGAAGTTGCCCTCGCGCATGAGCGCCGTAGGTACGCTTTCGGTCGAGGTGTTGCCGAAGATAATGCGATTGGCCTGCACATCTCCGAAGAAAAAGAGCTTGTTTCTGATGATGGGGAAGCCAAGCGTTGCGCCAAACTGATTCTCGCGATACTTAGGAACCGAGAGTGCGTTGAAGTTGCGGGCATCCAGAACGTCGTTGCGGAAGTACTCCCACATATCGCCGTGGATCTGGTTGGTGCCGGACTTGATGCTGGCGTTGATGACCGCGCCTGCGGAGTGGCCGAACTCAGCCGAGTAGCTGGAGGTCTGCACCTTGAATTCGGCGAGGGCGTCCGGCGGCGGCTGTACGACGTAGCTTGCGCCGTTCACGAAGTCGACAACGTTCGAGTTGTTATCCACGCCATCGAGGATGAAGTTGTTCTGCTCGGCGCGTTGGCCGTTGGCGTTGAAGTCGCCCTTGCCTTGCCCGCGCGAGCCTTCCGGCGGATCGGCGCCGGCCGAGAGCTGCGCGATGTAAACCCAGTTGCGGCCATTGAGCGGAACATTGTTGATCGTCTCCGCGCTCATCACCTGGCCGACGGAGCTGTCCTGCGTCTGCATGAGCGGCGGAGCGCTGGTAACGGTGACGGTCTCCGTGGCTGCGCCAGGCTTGAGCGAGATGTTCACGCTGAGGCGCTGCTGCAGGTCGAGATGCACATTCTCCTGTGTTGTGGTTTCGAAGCCCTGCGCGCCGGCGCTGATGGTATAGTTGCCGATCTTGATCGGCGAGAAGACATAAACGCCGCTGCTGTCGGCCTTGCCTTTGAGCACGAGGCCGGTATCTGTGTTGGTGAGGGTGATATCAGCGTTGGGGATGGCGGCGCCGGTTGGATCCATGACGACGCCGGTGATCGTACCCTGGTCGGTTTGAGCGATAGCGGAATATCCGCTCGCCAGCAACAGCACGAACAGAATTGCGTGAAGGAAGCGTCTCGAGGCGCCTCTCTTCCGTTGAGTCGAACGCATTGCGTGACCTCCTAGAAATGCCGCTGGGGTGGGTGCCCGGACGGCCGATACCAGAACAGCGAGTTACCCTGCGCGGGGGCTGGAGGCGAGTAGGGCGCAGGTTGATGTATTCGTATACATCGCGATGGGCAGGAGTTTGTATACGAATACATGTTTGCCGCCAGAGTGAAGCGAACAGGAGTTCCTTTCGCCCCTTCCCTGAGCGCGGCACTGTGTATATGGCGGCAGGAAGAAGGGTGTCAAGCGAAATTCGGATACTTGACGAGTCTCTAGTAAAGGCTGGAGAGTGGGCGGAACATATCGCTTTATGTAAAGAATTGGCATAGCTTCATGGAAGCGTTTCCTCTGGGCGGGAGTTTGTAGACAGTGGTGCAAAAAAAAGAAAAGGTGCCTCGCACCGCAGGCGGTACTGTGCCAGATGCGCAGAGCATGCGTACGATTGCTGAGCTGGCCGGGGTCTCGAGCGCTACGGTATCCCGTGTCATCAACGGCTCCGCGGCGGTACGCGAGGCGACGGCGGAACGTGTGCGGCAGGTGATCCGCGAGCAACGATTCTTCCCGAACACCAGCGCAATCACATTGAAGTACGGCCGCAGCGGAACGTACGGCGTCATTTTGCCGGACATCACGAATCCCTTCTTTCCCGACTTCGTGCGTAATTTCGAAGCGGTCCTGCTCGAGCGAAACCTGGAACTGCTGCTGGCAACGACCGACTTCCGGACTGCGCGTATTCAGCAGTCGATTCGGCGTATGCTGGTGCGCCGCGTGGACGGCGTCGCGTTTCTCTCTTCGGAAGAAGAGCGCGAGAGTTTTGCGGCGCTGGTGCACAATCGCGTGCCGGTGGTTACAGCGGATATGCGCAAGATCGCGCCGGGCGTGAGCGACGTAGCTGTCGACTTCGAGAAAGGAATGACGGTCGCGGTGCGCCATCTCTACGAACTGGGGCATCGTGAGATTGCATTCGTCGGCGGCAACTCTGGCCTGAAGACTTCCGATGTGCGGCGGAGTTCATTTGTGGAGGCCCTGCGCGGCGCAGGTCTGAAGGTGCGCGAGGAGCTGCTGGTCGCCGGCGATTACCGCATCGATGGCGGCGTTGCTGCGGCTGCCAGCATTCTCGAAGTTAAACGGCGGCCAACGGCAATCATGACCGCGAATGACCTGACTGCGATCGGGGTCTTGCGCGAACTGCATCGCCAGGGTGTGCGCGTGCCGGAGCAGATGTCGCTGATCGGCTGCGACGATATCGAATTTTGTGACATCGTGTCTCCGCCGCTGACCACGCTGCGGATTCCACGGCCGGAGCTGGCCCAGCTCTACATCAAGGCGCTCGAGGCGGGACGCGATGTCTCGCGCACGGGAAAACAGTATTGGTTGGAGCCGACGCTCGTGGTGCGCAGCTCGACAGGGCGCGCACCGAAGCCGGCACGGGGAGACAGGAAGAAATGAATCGACGGAAGTTTATGGGCCTTACGGGCGCTGCGGTACTAAGCGCGGGCTATGCGCGCGGATTGCGGATCTCGCCGGCGGACGGTCTGCGAGCGGCGATGGATCCAGGATGGGCCACCGACCCGCGGCGGCCTCAATACCACTTTCTTCCTGCAGCGAACTGGATGAACGATCCGAACGCGCCGGTGTACTGGCGCGGCGAATATCACATGTTCTGCCAGTACAACCCGCATGCGGCTGTATGGGGAGACATGCATTGGGCGCACGCGGTAAGTCCGGACATGCTGCACTGGCGGCAGTTGCCGGTGGCGCTCGCTCCCACCCCTGGTGGGCCGGACGCGGACGGCTGCTTCTCGGGTACGGCGGTGGTCGATGGTGAGCGCGTCGGCGCGATTTATACCGGGGTCGTGCATGTACCGGAGGCCGAGGCTACGCTGCGCGATGGAAAGAATAGCTACCGTGAGACACAGCTCTTGGCCTGGGCGGACGATCCTCATCTCATCCACTGGACAAAGGTCGCGGAGCCGGTCGTCGCCGCGCCGCCACCGGGGATGGAAGTGACAGGCTTCCGGGACCCCTCGCCGTGGCGCGAAGCTGACGGCTGGTACATGGTGGTGGGTTCGGGCGTGCGTGGCAAGGGCGGAGCGATCCTGCTCTATCGCTCATCGGACCTGACGCACTGGGAGTATCAGCACGAGCTGTGCAACGGAGAGGCTCTGGGCGCGGCTGTGAATCCCGTTGACTCCGGCGACATGTGGGAGTGTCCGGAGTTCTTTTCTCTAGGCGCAAAGCATGTGCTGATCTATTCAACTGCAGGGAAGGCGCGCTGGATGAGCGGAGAGCTCGACCGGCAGGCGTGGCGCTTTCATCCTGAGCAGCATGGTGTGCTGGACGAAGATGCCTTCTACGCTCCGAAGACGCAGCGCGATCGTGATGGCAACCGCATCCTGTGGGGATGGATACCGGAACGCAGACCCGAAGCGGAGTACAGCGCGGCAGGCTGGGCGGGCCTGATGTCTTTGCCGCGCGTGTTGACGCTCGGTCCGGATGGGAGACTGCGCATGCGTGTAGCTCCTGTAGCAGACGCTCTGCGTGGGGCGAAGCAGGAATTGAAGGCAGGCAGGGGCGCGCGGGAGACAGTTCGCAGGCTGACGAAGATGACATTGCAGGGCAGCTGCGGTGAGCTGCGCTGCCGCCTGCGCCGGGATGCCGCCTGGTCGTTGTCTCTCGCAATGGCGAATGGAAAGGATGTGGTGACGGCAAGCTTCGATCCGGCGATGTCCCATGCTCTGCATCTGAACCACAGCGTGCTGCAGTTGAGCGAATCCGGCGAAATTGAGCTGGCGATCTATGTGGATGGTTCCGTCGCCGAAACGCTGGTCAATAATGAAGCCGCCGTGACGTCGCGTTTCTACTACGACGGCAATACCGCACCGGATCTGGCACTGCGTATGAATCTTGGGGCAGAGGCGTTGCATGAAGCGACAATCTGGCGCATGACTCCGATTTCGCGCGACCGGCTGACAAGTTGAACCTCGCATTTGACCGGGCGATTAGAATAAACATGTGGCGACTCTGACTTTGAACCTGCAGGATCTGCGGACGAAGGTGGCGTCGGGCGAGCGTATCTCGACCGACGAAGCACGGTGGTTGTGGCAGAACGCGAGCGATGCCGAGCTATGCGAGCTGGCTGGTATGGTGCGCGCGCGTTTCCATGAGCCGGGCTCGGCAACGTACATGCTCATGCGCATTGTGAACTACACGAACGTGTGCGTGGCGCAGTGCGATTACTGTGCGTTCTATCGTTTGCCAGGCCAGCCGGACGGCTACGTGCTCACTCAGGAGCAGGTCTTCGAGAAGCTGGATGAGCTGCAGAAGCTGGGCGGCGATCTCGCCGGCTTCAACGGCGGTTTCAACCCGCATCTGCCGCTGGATTACTACTGCGATCTCTTCCGCGCGATCCGCGAGCGCTACGGCGACACGCTGGAGTTCTACGCGATGACCATCGCGGAGTTCATGTACCTTGCCGATCACGCAAAGCTCGACTACGCGACCGCGGTGCAGCGCTTCAAGGACGCAGGCGTGCGCTGGATCACAGGCGGCGGTTCGGAGATCCTCACCGAGGAATTCCGGCGCAGGCACAGCAAGTTCAAATACACGGTGAAGCAGTACTTCGAAGCGCAGGCAGCGATCCTTGCCGCAGGCCTCGGCTCGACAGCGACAATGGTCATAGGCTTCGATGAAACGCTCGACGAACGCCTCGAGCACCTGGAGCGCACGCGCGCCTTTCAGGACGAGCAGCTGAAGACCAACGCGGGCCTCGTGAGCTTCCTCTGCTGGACCTTCAAGCCGTATTTCACGCAGATCGGCGGCATCGAGATTACGAGCGGTGAATATCTGCGCCACTTGGCGCTGAGCCGCATTTATCTCGATAACATCCCGCGTATCCGCACCTCGGTACTTACGCAGAACGAGCGTGCGCTGGAAGGCCTGAAATATGGCGCGGATGACTTCGATCTGCCCATCGAGGATGAGGTGACGCAGAGCGCAGGGGCGCGCATCAATCTGGAGTTCGACAAGATTCTCGAAATCGCACGGGAACTTGGCTTCGATGTGCGAACGCGCAGCGTGGTGACGGCCGCAGCTACAGTTCAGTAGCCATGCCGAACATGTGAAGGAAATAGAACGGCCGTCGCTGATGCAAGCGACGGCCGTTTGCTTTTTGCCGATTTACTTGAGCGGCTCGAGGCCGCCGAGTACCGTCGGGATCAGTTCGGACACCGTCGGGTGAATGTACACGGAGCGCTGCATGGTGGTGTAAGGCTGCTTTGCGTACATGGTGGCAAGAACAGAGTGGATCACCTCATCCCCGCCGACGCCGAGGATAGAGGCTCCGAGGATCTCCTTTGTCTCCGCGTCGACAATCACCTTCATGAATCCGTGGCATTCGCCTTTTTCGACAGCACGGCTTACCTTGCTCATGGGGCGCGTGCCGATGAGCGCCTTGCGGCCGGACTTGCGTACCTCTGCCTCGGTCAGGCCCGCGCGGCCGAGTGGCGGATCGATGTAAATGCCATACGCAGGCAAGCGGTCGCTGACTTTGCGCGGATCTTTATCGAGCAGGTTCGCAGCAACAATTTCGAAGTCGTTGTACGCGGTGTGGGTGAAGGCTCCCTTGCCGTTGCAATCGCCCATCGCCCAGATGTGCGGCTGTGAGGTCTGGAGCGTATCGCTCACCGTGACGTAGCCGTGTTCATCCGTTTTGACTCCAGCCTCTTTCAGGCCCAGGTCGTCCGTGTTGGGACGGCGGCCCATGGCCAGCAGCACATGGCTGCCTTCCACTTCGGGGTGGCCGGATGTGCAGGTAAGTCCCACGGCGACACCGTTCGGACGCTTCTGGAAGTGAATGCACTCGGCATCCGTGCGGACGTCGATGTTTTCTTTTTCGAGGATGTCGGTGATTGCAGCGGAGACATCTTCGTCTTCTCTTGAGAGCAGGCGGGAGGACTTCTCGACGAGGGTCACCTGGCTGCCGAATCTGCGGAACATCTGGGCAAACTCGACGCCGACGTAGCCGCCGCCGACAATGATCAGGTGCTCGGGCAGCTCCTGAAGGTCGAGCAGCCCGACATTCGTGAGCGGAGTAATCTCGCGGATGCCCGGCATGTTGGGAATGACCGCGCGGCCGCCGACATTGAGGAAGAAGCGCTCGGCGGTGAGGTTCTGAGTGCCGACCAGGAGCTCGTTGGGCGAGAGGAAGCGCGCATGCCCGTCGTAGACGGTGCAGCCCTTCATATTGCGTAGCCAGTCTTCCACGCCGTGGCGGGACTTCCGGACGACCGTGTTCTTGCGGGCCATCAGGGCCCGGAAATCGATATGCACCGGCGCTTCAAAGTCGACGCCGTAATCATGAGCGCGGCGTGCCAGGTGGGCCGCGTAAGCGCTGGCGACGAGGGTTTTGGTCGGGGTGCAGCCGGTGTTGACGCAGGTCCCGCCGAAGAGCTTGCGCTCGATCATGGCAACGCGGCGCCCGGCCGAAGTCAGTCGTCCGGCGAGGGAGGGCCCGGCCTGGCCCGCACCGATGATGATGTCGTCGAAATGCGTGGAGGTGCTCATGCTTCTTCTGAGTCCGAAAGAGACATAGTGGTCGCTTTACAACGCAGATTTTTTACGTGAAGCAGGATGGCGTCGTCAATCCGCCGGTAGATCGAAGCCTTCGGCGGATCGGAGACGGCTGCAATGGGTTCTCGATGCCAGTCCACTTGCGCAACCTGCTGCAACAGCCTCTTACAGGATGTTCACCGCCCGCGCTGCCAGCAGCGCCACCGTCGCGAAGGAAATCAGAGCCTGGATCATCATCAGCACCTTGGCCCAGCGGGAGAGCACGGGGCAATCGGTCGGCGAGAAGGCCGTGGAGGTATTGAAGGCCAGGAAAAGGTAGTCGACGAATCCGGGGCTCCAGCACTGCTCTCCCATGGCGCGCTTGGCCTGCTGATCGAGAGTCATCTGGGGAAAGAGGAATGCGCCGTCGGTATGGACGCCGCGCAGCTCCCGGGCGCGCGGGCCGCCGGCGTCGAGCCGCCAATACCAGGAGGCGAAGACCAGGATGTTCACAATCCACAAAGCCGCGGCCGAGCGCAGCAGCGTCTGCGGCGAGAGCTTTGTGGAGGGCAGCGCTGCGACCAGCAGGCCGAGCGACCAGATCATGTCGAGGGTGACGATGGCGCTGACAACATAGCCGAGGATCTGGTTGAGAAGGTCGTGATGCTGCCAGCGCGCCCAGGCTATGGGGGCAAGAAGAGCCATGACCACGGCGATCAGCAGCCATGCGGGGCCGAGCGAGAGAGACTCGGGCAGAGCGAGACGAAGGCCGCCGACAGCGAGCAGGGCAAGCATGGCAGGCCAGCGCGGTTCAAGCCGCGCAGGAGCAGCAGTCATAGCCTCTATGATGCTTGGGAAGCGCAGTTTGAGCCAAACCGCATAGACCCGTGAAGACGAGAATGCCCAGAAGGGTTCCCTATCTTCACTGGACCTTGTTGCACATCACAAGAGGTTTCCCCTGCGCCAGATTGTTTCTGGCATGCAGGGGAAACGTGCAGGCGATCCCGGCTCACGAAATTCCGGTCGGGATGACGGAGAGATACAGCCTAGAGCCATAACAGGCTCTAGTTGTCTTTCTCCGGCTCGTAGTCCTCGGATGTTTCGGGGACGGCGGGCCGCAGCGTAGCCTGCTGCGTCGTGATCGTCAGTGTCGCACCGGCCGGCTTGATCTGGTCATCGTTGGAACTGGCCTCGATGGCGATCTGTCCGGGCGTCTTCGTCGCCTGCACGATGATCTGCGCGAGCCCGTTGTAAAGGCTGCGCTCCGGTCCATTGTCCGATTCGTGGCAATTGGGGTCGCCATTGCCCACGCCGATCAGCTTGCCAGCGCCCGTGACCTTGAACTTCAGCTGGAAGTTCGCGGTGGGTACGTGACGGCCCTGTTCGTCGAGCACCTCGGCGCGCAGAATCGCGATGTCCTCGCCGTCCGCATCGATGGTGGTGCGCTCGGCAGAAAGCTTGAGTGTCACCGGTTTGCCGACGGTTTCCCGCTTCTCCGTCAGCACGACCTTGCCGTCCTTGGTACCGCGCGCTTCGATGGTGCCGGGCGCGTACTTCACCTTCCACTCCGCGTGGCCAAGGTGTTCGATCGGCTTCGATCCCTGGCTCTGGCCATTCACGAACAACTCCACCGAGTCGAGGTTCGAGTGCACCCAGACCGGGATCTCGACCCCTTCCTTGCCTTCGAAGTTCCAGTGCGGAAAGAGGTGCAGCACCGGATCCTTGCCCCACCACGCCTTGTAGTAGAAGTATGTGTCCTTGGGGTAGCCGCAGGTGTCCACGATGCCGAACTGCGAGCTGATCGAGGGCCAGCCGTAAGGCGTAGGCTCGCCGCGATAATCAAACCCGGTCCAGGCAAAACCGCCAGCCAGCCATTCGCGCGTGCCGTAGAACTTCCACCACTCCTCGGCGGTTTCGCCCCAGCCAGGCTTGTTCGTGTCATAGGCGCTCATCACATTGCGGATCTTGTCCGTGAAGTACTCACCTCGCGTCGAGAGAGCGCTCGCCGTCTCCGAGCCGAGGCATGGCTGCGTGGGATGCTTCTTATGGTAGTCGTCCGGGCTCTTGAGGTTGTAGTTGAAGCCTTCAATATCGAGGCCCTTAGAGATGCCGGTGCCGTAGCTGCCGTTGACGGCGGCGGTGCACTGGCGCGTGGGATCGAGCTCGTGGCTGCGGCGCACCATGGTGGCAATCACATGCTCACCGCTCACATCCTTCTGCAGGTACCATTCCTCGTTGCCCATCGACCAGACAATGACAGAAGGCGAGTTGCGGTAGCGCTTGATCATGATCGAGAGCTGCTCCAGGGCCTCAGGGTTCGAGCTCATCTGCCGCGTCTCGCACATCATCAGCATGCCCATGCGGTCGCAGGCCTCTACCCACTCCGGCGTGGGCATGTTGTGCGAGGTGCGCACGCCATTCGAGCCCATCTCCTTGAGCACCCCAATGCGGAAGTACTGCAGGCGATCGGGCAGCGCAGCGCCTACGCCGGCGTGATCCTGGTGGTTGCAGGTGCCCTTGATCTTGACGGACTGGCCATTCAGGAAGAATCCCTTGTCGACATCGAATTTGATCGTGCGTACGCCGAAGGGAACCCGCTCGGCATCGCGAGCCTTGCCGTTGGCCTCGACCGTCACGATCGCGGAGTAGAGCGTGGGCGTCTCGGGCGACCACAGCTCCGGGTTCGCAATCTTCGCGGAAGCGGTGAAGGTCGTTTTGCCGTCGACCTCGACGCTCTGCGGCGTGGATTCCGCTGTCGCGACCGTCTTGCCCGCCGCGTCCTTGATCTCCCAGCGAACCCGTGCGCTCTCAGCCTTGTCGCCGATGTTCTCGACGACGGTGCCAAGCGAAAGTGTGGCCGTCTTCCCCGCCACCTCGGTGCGGATATAGCTCTCCCATTGGCCCAGGTGCAGAGGATCGTGCTTCACCAGCCACACATGGCGATAGAGCCCCGCGCCTTCATAGAACCAGCCATCGCCGAAGCTCGCGTCCATGCGGACGACGATGTAGTTCTTCTGTCCAAAGTGCAGAAAGTCGGTGATATCGAAGCCGAAAGGTGCGTAGCCGTTGTCATTGCGACCGATAAAACAGCCGTTCACAAAAACAAGCGCGCTGCGGAAGGCTCCGTCGAACTCGATACGGATGCGGCGCCCCTCATCGCTCGCGGGCACCTCGAAGGCGCGGCGATACCAGCCGACGCTGGTTTCCGGATAGCGGCGTCCGATGGGCTTGTAGCCGTGCGACATCTGGTCGTCGTCCCAGACGAAAGGCAGCTCGACAGCCCAGTCGTGGGGAAGGTCGAGCGTGCGCCACTTAGTGTCGTCAAAGTGCTTTGTCGAGAATTTGAAATCGCCGGTCTTGGCGAAGCTGCCCTGGTCATTGCCGAAGTCGAGATCCTTGGCGGGTGTATGCCCGTCGCCGAGTTGGAACTTCCAGCCGAAGTCGAAAAGAAGTTTTTCGCGTGGTGCGAGAGCGGAGGACGTCTGATCGGCAATGGCATCGAGAGCAGACTGTGCGCGGGCCCACGCACGCGGAACAAGAGCGGCGGAGGCAGAGAAAGCAAGGCCGGAGAACAGGACATCACGACGGCTGACGACAGGCATGGAAATCCTTCTTTGGACTGGAGGGTGGAAGATCGACCCCAATATAAATGCGTTTTGTCTTCGATGTATACGTTTTCAGGTTCTCTGGCCATGCTGCTGAGCAACCAGCGAGGCTGTAATAGAGACTCAATGCAGCAGGGAATTGCTGAAGCCTGCTCCGGATGTCATGCTTAGAGGATGAAGCGAAAGTCTCTGGTGTGGGTTGCAGCAGGATTGTCGATAGTGTGTTCGGCGGCCGCCGCAATGGCGCAGGACCTTGGATACTGGCGTGCGTCCAGCAAGACCGCGCATGACATTACGGGCGATATTGGCATCGGCGAAAACAACCTGCTGATCAATTTCCTGAGCTATAACATCGCGCGGGCTAAGCAGTTGACGCCGCCCGAGGTGAGCACGGTTTTCGACACGGACAGTGCCGGCACCAAGCGCGCAAACCTCTACGGATTGACCATCCCTGGAACGAAGAAGTTCCTGCACAAGAACACGCTCTGCGGCAGCGATGACGTCAAGTGGATGGTGACTTACGTCGACGGCAACACGTTGCAGCTGGCGCTTTTCTCCGGTGAAACCGCTCCCACGTTCACGCCGGATGCGATGGCCAATGCGACGAACCTGTGCGGAACATTTACCTATACGCGATAGAGCTGACGCCGGCGTAAGTCTCTCCCGTGACCCTTTCCGGGCGTCCTACGCCGGCTGCTCGTCCGATCCCAGTTGAGGAACCACTTCCAGTGAAGTGACCTCCTCGGATACAGACCTGTCCTGCTTGCTCATGTCAGGCAGGAAGCCCGTAAGCAGGCCCAGCGCGGGCAGGAACGAGCATGTCTTGTATACGAAGTCGATACTGGTGTGATCGGCCAGTGTGCCCAGCACCGCCGCGCCCAGGCCTCCCAGGCCAAAAGCCAGCCCGAAGAACAATCCCGAGATCATGCCGACCCGGCCAGGCATCAGCTCCTGCGCATAGACGAGGATCGCCGAGAATGCCGATGCGATGATCAGTCCGATCAGCACGGAGAGCGCAATGGTTACGGGCAGCGAGACATAAGGCAGAAGCAGCGTGAGCGGTAGTACGCCGAGAATCGAAACCCAGATCACCTTCTTGCGCCCGATGCGATCGCCGATGGGCCCGCCGATGATCGTGCCTGCAGCGACAGCAGCAAGGAAGAAGAAGAGGTCAAGCTGCGCGCTCCGCTGCGCGGTATGAAAATGTTGCATCAGGTAGAAGACGTAATAGCTGGTAATGCTTGCGAGATAGAAGTATTTCGACAGCGTCAGCAGGACCAGCACCGTCAATGCGCCTCCAACCTGCTTTCGAGAGAACGTCACCGTGCGCTTTGCCGCATGCTTCTTCTGGATGGCATGGCCATGCTGACGGTACCAGTGTCCAAGCCCTGTCAGCAGGATGATGCCGCAGATGGCCGCAAGCGCGAACCATGCGAGGCTGTGCTGTCCGCGAGGCAGGACAAAGAAAGCGATCAGCAGCGGTCCGATCGACGATCCGAAATTGCCGCCCACCTGGAAGACTGACTGAGCCATACCGTGCGCTCCGCCGGAAGCGAGACGAGCGAGGCGCGATGATTCGGGATGAAAGATCGACGATCCGACGCCGAGCAGTGCGCCGCCGACCAGCAGCATCGCGTAGTGCTGCGCGAAGGCCAGCGTGAGCAGTCCGCTCATCGAGATGGCCATGCCGAAGGGCAGGGAATACGGCTTCGGTTTGCGGTCGGTGTAGAGACCGACGAGCGGCTGCAGCAGAGAGGCCGTGATCTGGAACACCAGCGTCAATGCGCCGATCTGGCTGAACGTGAGATGGAAGTTCCCTTTGAAAAGGGGATACGAGGCAATGAACAGCGACTGCAGCATGTCATTCAACATGTGGCAAAGCCCGGCGGTCCCCAGGACGCCGTAGGCGGCGGAGTTTTCTTTCGAATTCGGCAATGCTTTGCTCATGATGGGATCTGCTTTCGCGGCATTTCCTGCTTTATTCCGAACGATACAATGATCACATTGCGGCCCACCACCTTGGATGGGACAAATATCTATGCGAATGGGCCACCGTCTCAGCGCGGAAATCGACCTTCACTTCGCCGATGCGACGCGTCCGGTGCTCGCGCTGGGTGGTGCATATCCCGCATCGCACCATGTGCGTCTGCATCGCCATCGGCGCAGCCAGCTGTTCTGCCCACTGTCCGGCGTTGCGTTGGCGACGACCTCGCAGGGCGCGTGGGCCGTGCCCGCCATGCGAGGTTTCTGGATCCCTGCCGGCGTGCGTCATGAGCTGCGCATGCAGGGTGTCGTCGAGATGCGGAGTCTTTACTTCGAGCCCAGGGTGCTCGGAAATATGCCGAACAGCTGCCAGGTGCTGGAGGTTTCGCCACTGATGCACAGCCTCATGGCGGAGGCTGTGGCATTGCCTGTGCGATACGCGCTCGATGGCCGGTCCGGTGCGCTCATGCAGTTGATCCAGTACGAAATTCAGACGCTGCCCGAACTCCCGCTCTCGCTGGCTCTGCCGACGGATAAGGCTCTGCTCCGGCTATGCCGCAGATTCCTGGTCCGCCCCACAGCCTCGGACAATATCGACGACTGGGCACAGGCCCTGCACATGAGCCGCCGTACCTTCACGCGTTTTTTTCGCCGTGAGACGAACCTGAGCTTTGTGGAGTGGAGACAACAGGCCTGCATCCTGACTGCGCTGCCAAAACTCGCAGCCGGCGCATCGGTGACGCACACGGCTCTCGAGCTGGGCTATGAAAATCCCGCCGCATTTACCGCGCTGTTCAAACGGATTCTCGGAGCGTCCCCGAGGGACTACACGCAGCAACAACTGGCTGGAGAAAAGTCCGTGGTGAACGAAGGGAAGAAATATCAGCGCATGGCGGCAAGAGAAAAAGCGTGAGGCGTCCAGCTATTTCTTATGCCGCACCAGAGGCACCACCTGCACGGTAGTCTCTCGCATTTCCGCGAGGAAGCGATTGAGCACCGAGCCACGGAAGAGAATCTCGAAGCGCGTGCGTGCGGACTGGCCGAAGACGACGTGCGAGATGTTTTCCTGGCGGGCGAAGTCGATGAGTGTGTCGGCGACGTTCTTCCCCTTGAAGTTCAGCACGCGTGCGCCGAGCTCGCGTGCGAGGCGCTCTGCATCCTCAAGCCGCGCGAAGCCCTCGGGGTCCTTGTTGCGCAGGTCTTTGCTCGGTGTGTCGACATATACCGCGTACCAGTTGGTTGCGAGGCGGCCGGCGATGCGGGCTCCCACGCGCAGCAGGCGTTCCGCGCCGGGGCGCGATGTGAGGCAGACCATCACCTTCTCTGGAATGGGCGCCTGTTCCAATCCCTGGTTGCGGCGGTATTCGGCCGCGGCGGAACTCACCTGCTCAGCGGTGGTGCGTAGGGCCAGTTCGCGGAGCATGTTCAGATTGCCCTTGCGGAAGAAGTTGGCGAGAGCCTGCTCAACCTTTTCAGGGGCGTAGATCTTTCCATCACGCAGGCGGCTGCGCAGCTCGTCGACTGTAATGTCGACGTTGACCACTTCATCGGCGCGCTTGAGGAAGCTGTCAGGCACAGTTTCGCGGACCTGTGTGCTGGCCGAGCGGGAGACCGCGTCATTCAGCGTTTCGAGGTGCTGAATGTTGATGGCCGTCATTACGCTGATGCCGGCATCAAGCAGCTCAAGGACATCTTCATAGCGCTTGCGATGGCGCGAACCGGGGACGTTCGAGTGCGCGAGCTCATCCACAACGCAGACCGCAGGCCTGCGAGCGAGGATCGCATCGAGGTCCATCTCGCGCAGCGTGACGGAGCGATAGACAATCTCTTTCTGCGGAACGATCTCGAGCCCGTCGATCAGTGCTGCCGTGTCTGCGCGGCCATGAGTTTCGACGAGGCCGACGACGACATCCACGCCATGCGCGCGCAGTTGATGCGCGTGCTCGAGCATGCGGTAGGTCTTGCCCACACCGGGCGCGGCACCCAGGTAGACGCGAAGCTTCGCGGGCTCTGGCTTCGCCTCATCCTGCGGCTGGAGATCGGGTGAGCTCGCTACGATCTTTTCGGAATTCGGATCCTCCGGTTGAGGATGCACGGGCTGCGGCTCGATCATCCCACCTCCACCGGGTGACGACTGTTCAACAGGTTCGCTGTCGGCAGCGTGAAGCTGAAGGTGGTGCCGTGGCCAAGCTTGCTCTCCACGGAGACCTGTCCGCTCATGGACTCGACCAGCCGGCGCACCAGCGCAAGGCCGAGGCCCGTGCCGGCGGAATCCTGTGTGAAGCGGCCGAAGATGGCGGGCAGGCGTTCGGTCTCGATGCCGCGGCCATTGTCGCGGACGAAGAACTGCACGCCGTCCTTGATCTCCGTCGCGGAGAGGAGGATCGTGCCGCCCTCCGGCGTATAGCGCAGCGCATTCGATACAAGGTTGTCGAGGATCGAGCGCATGGCCCTGCGATCGCCTTCGACGTAGGCCAGGTCGGCAAAGGCCTGCACGTCAATCTCGATCCTCTTCTGGAGTGCTTCGGCGCGATGACGCGCGGCGGACTCCTGCAGAATGTCGATCGGACGCAGGCGGTCGAGCTTCATCTGGCGGCGGCCGGTCTCGAGTTCGCCGACTTCGATCAGATCGGCCATCAGGTCTTCCAGTTGTTCGGATTCGTCCTGCGCGCTGGTCACGAGATCGCGCTGCAATGGCCGCAACTCACCGGCGTAGCCCTGGGCAAGCGCATAGAGCGACATGCGCAGGCGATGGAGCGGATCGCGCAGCTTCTGCGAGGCCACATTGAGGAAGCGAGTTTTGAAGCGATCGACTTCCTGCATCTCGGTGATGTCTTCGAGCACCGTGACGGCGCCGAGCAGGCGTCCATCGCTGTCACGCATCGGTGTGGTGCGCAGGCGATAGCTGCGTTGCGCGCGGCCGATGCGCAGCGGCAGCACGGCGGCTTCGCCCTCGGTCGTGGAAGCGCGCTGCATGGTGACGGCGCGGCGCACCGCGGCCAGAATCTTTTCGCCGCCGGGCGTATTGGTCAGCAGCATGCGGTCCGAGGGCGCGCCCTCGAGCAGCTCCATTGACGCCTGGTTCAGCTTGAGCACGTGGCCCTTCGCATCGGTAACGATCACCGGCTCGAAGATCGACTGCACGACGGCGTCCGAGAGTTGGTGCTCCATCTGCAGGCGGCCCGATTCAGTCTCACGCAGATCGCGGAGGCGGACGGCAAACTTGTTCAGCTCGGTCGCGATGATGCCGAGGTCATCCTTCTGCCGCCACTCGATGCGGTGCTGCAGGTCCCCCTGGCCGATGCGGCGGGCGGCTTTCGCCGTCTTGCGGATCGGCGTGATAATGAGCGCGACCATGACTACGGTGATGACCAGGGAGGTAGCGATGCTGGCTCCGCAGGCGCTGATGAGGCGGGCGCGGAGCATCGTCTGCCGGTGCTCGAGGCCGCCGACAAAGCTGTCATGATGCGCGCGCATCGCGTCGAAGGCGGTGTAGACATCGCCGCTGAGCCGTTCGAGCTCAGGCGCAATGTGGCGGATCCCTTCCCGGTCGCGGCGCGCCAGCGCGGTATGTTCGGCGCTCAGGTGGTCGATCGGGACATGCGGATCGAACGCGGTTACGGTCGGCGCGGCAGCGGCAAAGACGCGCTCGGTGTTGTCCACCTGGTTGAGCAGATCCTGGATGCGCTGCGATGACGGATCGTTTTCAGCGCGTGCGGCGGCCAGTTCTTCGCGGGCGAGCGCGGCGCGGACCGAGGCAAAGGCCGCGAGGGCGCGGTCGGCGGTGTGGACGTCAGCGTCGAGGGCGGCCAGCTCCACAAACGAATCGCGGACGAGCAGGCTCACGCCGGTCACGAGGGCGACGAGCAGCAGGCATCCCAGCAGCAGCCGTTGATACAGGGTCAGCATGGAGCGCGGTCGCGACGAAACCTTTCCGAAAGAAGACTCTACTCAGGCTATTGGCGGTTGGGCTGCAATGCAAGTAGACGAATGGGGGACGGAGGCGGATTGCGACAGGACAGGAAAAAGGCCGGGCATTTCAACCCGGCCCCTGAGGCTGATTCCGGCCCTCTTACTGGCCGCTTTCGGTGGATTTGATAAACCCGGCAACGTCGCTGTGGAACTGCTTCAGGACCTCGTCGTTCACGTAAATCATGTGCCCGGCCTCGTAATAGTGGTAGCTGATGTTGGACTGGAGCGAATCGGGCATGGGCAGGTGGTGCATCTCGAAGATGCCCTCGAAGTACGGCGTCGCCAGGTCATAGTGGCCGCCTGCGAGAAAGACCTTCATCTTTGGGTTCGATTTCATGCGGTAGGCCAGGTCGGTCATCACATTCGTGCCCTGCTCGTGCGATCCGCCGCCCCCGCCGCCGAAGCGCCCGGGTAGGCGGTGATCCATGTTCCACGAAAAGTCGCCGCCCTGCCGTGCCGACATCAGGTAGGTGGACTGGAAGGCGTACTTCAGATCGTTATGCAGATAGCTGTTGATCGCTGTATTCCATGCAGAGGTGATGGCATCCGACTGCGGATCGTAGCTCGTGCTCTGGCTGAGTGGATCCATGTCGGGGCCCTGGTAGCGGGTGTCCAGGCGGCCGATCGTCGTGGTCTCATCGAGCTTCAGCGTCTTTGAGAATTCGCCGCCGTTGATGCGGAGGTTCGCGCGCAGGATGTAGTCCGTGGGCAGGCCGGTGTAGCCGTGCAGCTTCTCGGCAATAGCCTGCTTCTGCGCGGCAGGCAGTTCGGAACCCTGCAGCAGGGCGGCCATGTAGTCGGTGAGGGCGAAGTGCTGCACTTCATCGAGAAACGGCTTGAGCGCCCCCGGCTGGCTGGGCAGCTTATGGAAATACCATGCCGTCGCGGCATACGTCGGCAGCGCAAGCGCGTAAGGCTGGTCGACGCCTGGATTCTCCTGCGGGCCGTCGGCGGAATTGTCAAAGCTTAGGATCTGCGAGAGCAGGATGACGCCATTCAGGTCGACCGAGTTCAGGTCGGCGGCCAGTACCGCCGAGCGCGGCGTGCCGTAGCTCTCGCCGAAAAGGTATTTTGGCGAGTTCCAGCGATCGTACTTCGAGAGAAAGCGGCGGATGAAGCGCTCGAAGGCATGAGCATCGCCGTCGACGCCATAGAAAGCGTCAGCCTTGTTCTTGCCGAAGGTGCGCGAGAGCCCGGTCCCCGGCGCATCGATGAAGACGATATCGGCGACATCGAGGATCGAATACGGATTCGACACGATCGAGTATGGCGCGCCTTCCTTGTGCTCCGTATCCGGAGTCACGACGCGCTTCGGCCCGAAGGAACCCATGTGCAGCCACATCGTCGGCGAGCCGGGACCGCCGTTATAGGCGAACAGAATCGGCCGGTGCTCGGCAGCTGCATCCTTCTTGAAGTATGCGACGTAAAACATGCGTGCGGTGGGCGGCGCATCGTTCGGATTATCGGGGAGCTTCACACCGGAGTCAGGCAGAGGTTTGCCGTCGAAGCCGAGTGTGGCGTCCTGTGGATCGGTGCCTCCCACCGTGATGGTGCCGGCAACGGCGCGATAAGCGATACTCTGACCGCCGACCGTCACCGAGCCTTCGGTGGTCGAGTCTAAAGTCGTAGCGTCGGCTGAAGGCGCGGCGTGCGGACGATCCGCGTGCGGAGCGGGCTTGTCATCGGGTGTGTCCTGCGCGTAGATGCGGCAGGTGGGAGCGAGAACGGCAGCTGCAGCGAGGAGCGCAGGGAGCAGGCGACCGGCATGCCGGGGGGTGAACATCAGGGAACACCTCTGATTTTTTAGGATGTCCGAGAGTATAGCGGCTCAGCCCCGCGCCGCAATGCAGGAAATTCATTGTCTCTATTCACCGTCCAGCCCAAGCCCCGCGCGCAGGGTCCGGTCAACGCAGCGTGATGCTCTGCTCGAGTGGCAACGTCCGTGAATCCGAGCCTGCCTGGATGACATAGCTACCCGGCGCGAGCTGCCACGCCTTCTTCGCTTCATCCCAATATGTAAGCCGATCCTGCGGAATGTCGATACTCACGAGCTGATCCTCGCCAGGCTCGAGCGTGACCTGCTTCCAGGCAACAAGGCGGCGCGGCGGCTCTCCGAGATTCGCAGGCAGCGAGCTGTAGACTTGCGCCGTCTCCGTGCCAGTGCGCGCTCCGGCATTCTTCAGCCGGAAGCTAACGGTCAGTTGGGTGGATGATGATGATGATGAAGCTGGCTCGGCATGGAGATCGCTGTACGCGAAGTGCGTATACGAAAGGCCGTAACCAAAGGGAAAGAGTACAGGCTTATGCTGTGCGTCATACCAGCGATAGCCGACCTCAAGGCCCTCGTCGTAGCGCGTAGGGTATGACGGCAGGCCGGCGAGAAGCTTGCGTGACATTTTCGCCTCGTCACTCCAATCTTCCTGGGAAGCAGGCGGCGGCTCGACCAGCTTCGGATGAGGAAGATCAGCGTCGGCCATGGGGAAGGTCATAGGCAGCCGCCCCGAGGGGTTGACTGCGCCGAAGAGCACATCGGCGATTGCGTCCGCGCCGGAGGTGCCACCATACCAGGCCTCGAGAACCGCAGCAGACCTGGCAAGCCAGGGCATCAGCACCGGACCGCCCGTCTCAAGCACAACCACGGTGTGCGGGTTCGCCGCGGTGAGCGCCTCGATCAGCGCATCCTGCTTGTCCGGCAACGCCATGGTTGGAAGATCGACGCCTTCGGCCATCCACTGGTAGGCGAAGACAAGCACGATTTGCGCATCGCGTGCAGCCGCTGCCGCGCGGACGAGGTCGGTGCCGTCATCGAAGCGGACATCTGCGTGCGGAGCCGCGCGGCGCACAGCATCAAGCGGAGCATCGGGAAACCACACGGCCTTCTGCCAGTCTTCCTTGCGATCTTTGTCCGGGATATCGCCGATCGCGTTGCCGCCCGGCGGGTCCACCTGTGAAGATCCCCCACCGGAGATGCTGCCCCTATCGGCATTGCGGCCAATGACGAGGATCGTCTGTTTCTGAGCCGGATCAAGCGGAAGCACATCGTGCTCGTTGCGGAGCAGTACGATGCTCTTCTGCTCTACCTCGCGTGCGAACTGCGCATGGCGGAAGACATCAGGCACGCGCTTCTGCGGCGGATCATCGACGATGCCGGTCGCAAACATCGACCGCAGTATGCGGTGCACATGATCGTCCAGCTCGGCCTGCGAGATCTGCCCGCTCTCGACAGCCTTCTTCATCGCCTCTCCATAAAAGACGTTGCTTGGCTCTTCGTTGTCCAGTCCGGCATGCGATGCCGCAACGGTCGAATGCGTCGCCAGCCAGTCGGAGATAACGAAACCCGGATAATGCCATTCGCCCTTGAGGACGGTTTTGAGAAGGAAGGGATTCTCACATGCGTAGAGCCCATTGACGCGGTTGTACGCGCACATCACCGCGCCGGGCTGGCCAATCTCGATGCCGATCTGAAAGGCACGCAGGTCCGTCTCACGCATGGCTCGTTCGCCAATCTCGGAAGACACCGCATGCCGGCCGCTCTCCTGGTCGTTTACGGCGTAATGTTTGATGTGTCCTAGAACATGCTGCGACTGCACACCACGAATGGTGTAACCCACCATGGTTCCAGCCAGCAACGGATCTTCGCCCAGATATTCGAAGGTGCGGCCATCGCGAGGCTCACGTGTAAGGTTCACGCCGCCGCCAAGCGTCATGTTGTAGCCGAGATCGCGCAGTTCATCGCCGATCATCGCGCCATATTGCTGAGCAAGTGCAGTATTCCAGGATGCGGCCGCGGCAATATTTGATGGCAGCGCCGTAGAGTATCGGCCCATCGCATTCGAATACGCGACACCGCTGGCAGAGTCATCGATCTGCAGCCCCGGGAAGTCCTTATCTGCGAAGCCCGGCACATAGCCGGAACCTCCATTGCTGTCGCGTGCCAGCGGATCGGGCGGCCCGTCGTGTGGATCGCCGGTACCGTGTAGCAATTGGATCTTCTCGTCGAGCGTAAGCGCGTGCAGCAGCAGGTCTGCGCGCTGGTCGGCGGAGAGCGCGGTGTCCATCCATGGATGTTTGGGAATGGTGGACGTTGCCTGCTGTGCGGCAGCAGGCAGGACGAAAGCGACAGCGAGAAGCGCAGTGGCAAAGCAGGGAAGCGTCATGGGTGCGAATCCTATGCGGGAAGATGCGTATAGCTGTGCCGTGCGAAATAAAGCAGAACCCCGCTCGCGGCCCATACCGTACCGACGGTGAGTGCAAGGTGACCGAGATTGATCCAGAGAAAGCCGCAGGTAGCGAGACCGCCGAGCGCGAAGAGCACAGTCGGCCACTCGCGGCCTCGACCATGCCGCATGGCATGCACAGCGGCAGCAAGATTCACGCCCATAAATGCAAGCAGTGCGCCGTAGTTCAGCAGTTCGGTGCCGAGTTCATAGCTGAAGCTGAGCGCCCCGATGAGAGCGATCGCTCCAAGCAGAAGAACGTTGTTGCGCGGAACACGCGCACGGCTTGAGACTTCACCGAAGAAGCGGCGCGGCAATGCGCCATCCTGCCCCATGGCATAGAGGAGCCGCGCTGCGCCGAGCTGGGATGCCAGGCCGGAACCCATGTTCGCGAGCAGCAGCGTACCGTTGACGATAAGAAAGAGGAGCGGGCCTCCGAGTCGTTGCGCCACGTGGACATAAGCAGTGTCGACGTCAGGAAAGGCAGCGCCGCGCGGCCAGACGAGCTGCGCAAGGTAGACTTCGATGCTCGACAGAACGCCGGTGACAAGGCAGGTAAGCACGATGGCGCGCGGAATATCGCGCTGCGGGCGGACAGCCTCATCGCTCAACGTGGAGATGCCGTCGAAGCCGATGTAGGTAAGCACTGCGATCGAGGTGCCGCGGAGCAAGCCGCCTGTGTTCCACGTTTGCGGATCGTAGAACGGATGCGTAAAGAAGCCGGGCTCGGGGTGTTGAAGCTGTAGCAGCCAGCGAACAGCCTCGACGAGAATCAGCACGATCACCAGTCCCAGTGCGACCGCCATCCCGCGGTTGATCCGTGCGGAGGTTTCCACGCCGCGGCAGTTCAATGCGGTGAAGAGCACGGCAAAGAACGTCGCCATCAGCGGATAGGGGATGTGCGGGAGAAAGTTCATCGCCGCACGCGCGCACCAGATGGTGCAAATAAGCGGGTTCAGTACATAGTCGAGAATCAGGCACCAGCCAGTGACGTAGCCCAGTCCCGTGTGCAGCTCCTTGCCGACATAGAGAAAAGCCGATCCTCCCTGCGGATAGGCCCGCGCCATGCGGCCATAGCTGAAGCTTGTAAACAGCATCGCCACCATGGCAAGCAGGATGGCCGTAACAACATGGCCGCGCGCGGTGGCATAGATTACGCCGAAGGGTGGCATCGGCGCGGTGGGCTGCACAAGGATAATGCCGTAGAGAATGAGATCCCACAGCAACAACCGGCGGCGCAGGCCATGACCCGAGTCTGTCTGCGCCGCGCTGCTAGTTGCCATGTGCAGCAACCTTAACCGGGGAGATGTTCCATCCGGAGATTTCAATAACCGGGTGGTCTGAGGCGTGCGGCTCAGAGGCTTCTGGCAATTCGGCGATGAGCGTGGTCGATTCGCCCGGCGCAAGCTCAATCCAGTTATCAGACCAGAGGACAGGCGCGACCAAGCCCCCTTCAGGTGTGCGTGCATCCGCATGGACCTGGAAGGCGAGCGTCGTAGAAGAGTTGGTCAGAGTGACTTTGAGCGTGTGCTCGTTCGATACCTGCTCGACATGAGCCTCGATCTTCGCCGTCTGTAGGTGCGTAAGTGCGGTCAGATCCTCATAGCGCTGGGCGGGCGTGTGCGTATAGTCAGTCTGACCCCAGTCAAAGCTCGTAAGCGTGACAGGAACCCAGTAGAAGTTGCGGCTTACTTCTTTCCCCGTCGCATCGCTAAGGGTGAGTGAGACAAAGAGGATACGATCTGCGCCCTTATAGAGTGATTCCGGAAGCACAGAGAGCTGCTGAACACTGTCAGGTCCGAGACTCACCGTGCGATCGGCGGAGTAGACCTGCTTCCATTCAAGGTTATACACGCGGATCGCGGCGTGCAGCTC
>NZ_JASGFD010000037.1:0-52090 GCF_047605705.1 Silvibacterium sp.
ACTGGGTTAGCGATCCGCCAGAGCCGGACTGGTTCCATGGCAGCAAGGCCAATCACCGCGTCGCACAGGGCGACTTCGCTCCCCTCGTCGATCCTCACTCGCCGTGGCGGGATCGTCGTGACGTCACCGAGGGATGGTTCGCTAACACGCTGCCGGATATGAACCAGGAGAACCCCGCAGTCGCGAAGTACCTGATCCAGAATGCAGTCTGGTGGACGGAAGAAGGCGGTCTCGATGGCCTGCGAATCGACACTTTTCCCTATGTCGGACGCCCCTTTTGGCAGGAATTCCATGCCGAACTGCGTCAGCTCTATCCGCAGTTGACGACGGTCGGTGAAGTCTTCAATGGCGACCCCACCATCACCTCCGCCTACGCCGGAGGAGTCACCCGCGCCGGCGTGGATACCGGTCTCTACACACCTTTCGACTTTCCCATGCACTTCGCACTGCTGAAGGTCTTCGCGCAGAAGGCCCCGATGACGGAGATCGCCGATGTGCTTCGCAAGGACGCACTCTATCCTCACCCGGAGCGGCTGGTGCCATTCATCGGCAATCACGATACGGCCCGCTTTCTAAGCGAAGCGCATGGCGACCAAACCGCGGAGCGGCTGGCGACAGCGGTTCTGCTCACGACACGCGGCATGCCGGAGCTCTACTCCGGCGATGAGCTGGCCATGAGCGGAGGCGATGATCCCGACAACCGGCACGACTTCCCCGGTGGGTTCACAGGCATGAAGCAGGATGGATTCAGCCCGGGTAGCCGCACCGCGGAACAACAGGCCATGTACGCATGGACGAACCAGCTCCTGGCCCTGCGCGCGCAGCATCCGGCATTGCAGACCGGCGAAGAGCAGATCCTCTATGTCTCGGACGACGCCATCGTGTATCTGCGTAAAGAGGGTGAGGAGCGCGTGCTGGTCGCGGTGCATCGCGGAGCCGAGGACGTCACCCTTCACGTCAAGACGGCGATGACCGACGCGGAAAGATGGAACTCCACGCAGAATCTGCTGGGCGAGGGCTCGTGTTCTGCAGAGGCGAATGGATTAGCAATTCACCTGCCCGCGAATTCAGCTTTGATAGTGAAGCTTTCGCAATAGTCCTTCACGGCGCGGGCGAACACGCGCCGGCTCACAACGGCCTGCAGCCGAGTGCTGCAGGCCGAATTTTGTTTGGACGACGAAGAAGCAAAGCAGCCTGCTGTATTCAAATTGGAAACAATTTTCTATACGATAACGGTGCCGAAGATATCGATGCCCGCGACCGTATTGCATCCTGCCGCCGCCGCATCAGAGATGATGGTTCCCACGATGCCGCTTCTGAATCGCGCCGCCTGCCTGCTCCTCATCACAGCCGCTGCTGCCATCCCTTCGCGCGCGCAGACGCCGAAACCCTGGCAGCAATTCAGCAATCCCACAGTAAAGCAGCTACGCGCCGCGTGGAAAACGCCGCCACCGGAATACGGTCCGGAGCCGTACTACGGATTGAACGGCCCTGCGACCATCGAGACCGTGCGGCACGATCTGGACACCATGGTGCAGCTCGGCTTTCGCGCGGTCACGGTCCAGTGGGGACGAGGATCGGATCGCGCCTATCTCTCGCCCGAACATCTCGCCTTCTTCAAACAATTCGTCGAGGAAGCGAAACAGCGCAATCTGCGGGTATGGATCGTCGATGACGCCGGGTATCCCAGCGGCTTTGCCGGAGGAAAGATATCGGCAGAACATCCTGAGCTGCGTATGCAGGCACTCGTCGCGGCGATGCATGCCACGGTGAATCCCGGCGCAAGCTTCGAGCAGGCGATCACGCCGGAGACAGTTGCGGTTACAGCAATCGGCGCAAATGGCGAAAGCATGCAGATCCCGTTTTCCAACGGCCACGCAAGCTGGACGGCGCCGGCTAACGGCGGATCGTGGACGGTGTACGTTGTGGAGCATCAATATCGAACCTCTCCAACGCGCTCCGACACCAATCCCAAGGCCGTGAAGGATACCTCTCAATCTCTTGAGGACTATCTCAATCCGCAAGCGACCGCGGAATTTCTGCGGCTTACGCACGAGGCTTACTTCCGCGCCTTTGGCGATGAGTTCGGCAAAACCGTGATGGGCTTTCGCGGCGATGAGCCGGACTACTCCATCAGCGGGCTGCCCTGGTCGCAGGCGCTCTTCGATCGCTTCGAGCGCGAGAAAGGATACGATCCGCGCCCCTGGCTGGCTGCAATGCTGCAGGGCAAAGACGTGCCGTTGGCTGGCGAGCAGCTGCGGGCCAGGGCCGACTACGATGATGTCTTCGCCGAGATGTTTAGGGATGGATTCTTCAAGCCGCAGGCGGACTGGTGCGCGGCGCATGGCGTCGAGTATCAGGTGCACCTGAACCACGAAGAGATGCAGATACAGCTCGCGCACAGCGAGGGCAACTTCTTTCGCGACATGCGCTATGTGCAGGTCCCTGGCATCGACGCAATCTGGCATCAGATCTGGACAGATACAATCTCGGACTATCCGAGATTAGCCAGCTCCGCGGCCCATGTGTACGGACACCCACGCGCCTTCACGGAAAGCTTCGCGGCATATCGCCCGCTGCCGGATGTCACGATGGCTAGTTACATCCTCAATGAACAGTTTGCGCGCGGCATCAACCTCGTCGAGACGATGTACTTCCCTTCAACAGCTACGCCGGGCAAGGGCGGTCCCATGTCTTTTATGCGTGATCCCGCCTATCCCGCGCTGATGCACTATGCCGGACGACTAAGTTATCTGCTCTCGCAGGGCCATCCCGAGGCGAACGTGGCGTTGCTCCTGCCTGCCGAAAGCCTATGGATGGGCGACACCAAAGCTGACGACACCTTCGTAACGATGGAAAGAGTCTTATCGGAACATCAGATCGACTTCGACATTATCGACGAGGATGCCATCGGCAGCATTTTGAAGACCAGCCATGGAGCCTTTGTCTCCGCCAGCGGAAATCGCTACGAGACGGTTATCGTTCCGCGCGCATCTTTATTGCCACAGGCCGTGATCGAACGGCTCCATGACTTCGCCAACGCCGGCGGCCACGTACTTTTCATCGGTACGGCACCCTCATTCATAGCCGGTCAGAATGACTTGCGGGCTCGTGCTACGAACCCTGAAAGCTTTCCGTGGGCCATGACTGTCCCTGTGGCCCTGGCCCCGACGCCAACACCTCCGCAGTTTCCTCCAGCCACGCCTCCTGCTCCGCTCGAAGTCCCGCCGCTGCTGCTGCAGCGGTTGCAGGCGTCAGTGCCGAAACAACGCGCAACTCTAGCGAAACCCGATCCTGCCCTGCGCGTAGAAGTCCGGAGCATTCACGACGGCCAGCTTTTCTTCCTCTTCAACGAAAGCGACCGACCTCTCGAAAACCGCTTACAGCTGAACTTCAAAACGCGCCGCGTCGAGCGCTGGGATGCAGATAACGGCGGGACTGAGGATCTCAGGCTGGAAAGCCACAAATCACCCGAAGTCCAATTGCAACTGCCTCCCTATGGGACAGTTCTGCTGGTAGCACATCAGAGGCCATGACCTGCGGCAATATCGAAGCATATCGGCATGCAATGATTCCACTTAGATCAAAATGCCTCCGATATATCCTGATGTTATTGGTGATATCAGATGTTAAAGTAATCGAAAAATTTCGTCATTAGCTGCAATAAATCAATAAATGTACTGTTGTTTTCAGGCATTTTGCTGCTATAAATCAGGCAAAGATGTCGACATGAGACGACATCGACGAATAGATTTGGCATTCCGAATCGATCCGACATAGTTATTCAAGCATCGATCATCGACTGAGTCATCATTTCGCCAGAGATAAGGCTATCAGCCCTCGCATCCCGGGCGGCCTGTAACACTCATTCACCTTGACGCTTCACATATCGCATCACGCTTGACCTTTATTTTTTGCCCACTCACCACGGTGAGTGAATAAGCAAGCCGTCTTCCTATTAGTCGCAGCGCACACGATTTGCAGGCTCTTTCGGGCTCAAGGCCCATCTGCGCCTACAGTTCGAGCATTTGTTTCAACATCTGTCCAATATTCACGACGATTGAAATGCTTGCTGTCCGGGCATAGGAGAATTGCAATGAGCTGGACTTCCCCCCCACTATTGCTGCTCGCCGGTTCCACCGTCACAGACATCCAGGAACAGCTTGCGTGCGATGACGAGTCGATCCTGCGTCGATCCTCCCGTCAGCCAGCCGCAGCCGACGGTCCATTTCGCCTCGCTATCGTCGGTGCGGATAAACAGCGGCTCAATGTTGCTCGCCGGGTCGTCGCGGCCGGAGCCTCCTGGAGAGGCCGCAAAGATGTCTGGTTCTCGGGGGACGACCTCATCGGCAGGGGAGGCAGCATTGCTCTACTCTTTCCGGGCCTCGAGCAGAAGTTTAATCCCATGCTCGATGAGGTCGCCGATCAGTTCGGGCTTACTCGCCTGGATATAGATGAGCGCGAATACAGCGTGCTGAACCACTCCATCTCGCTGCTCCATGTCGGACGCTTCCTTGATAGCGTCGTACGCCGCATGGGCATCGAACCGGCAGCCATCGCAGGGCACAGCATCGGAGAGTGGAACGCCATGGTCTCTGCGGGAATGATTCCATCAAGTTCGCTCGACGCATTCCTCTCTAGCTTGGATCCCGCTGTGTTTGAGCTGCCGGATTGCGTCTTTGCCGCCCTTGGATGCGGAGCAGATATTGCGGAGGACGCGATTCGGGGCATAGCGAACGTTGTCGTTACGCACGATAACTGCCCGCATCAGTCCATCATCTGCGGGCAGGAGGATGCCGTTATCGCTGCAGTGTCCAGGCTGAACGGGAAAGGAGTTGCGGCGCGCCTTCTTCATTTCCGCTCTGGATTCCACTCCCCTTTTCTTGCTCCATACATCGAACGAGTGGCAGGGATCGCAAAAACCCCTCTCCATCTCCCGCTGGTCCCAACCTGGTCCGCGACTACATCGCGGCCATTTCCAGAGGATGAAATCGCAACGCGCGAACTGATGATCCGGCACCTGCTGGAACCGGTTCGATTCCGTACTCTGATCGAGAATATGCACCACGACGGCATTCGCGCATTTGTGCAGGTTGGAGTTGGCAGCCTCACGAGCTTTGTGGAAGACACTCTCGCCGGTCGAGACTTCGTCACAGTCGCAACTACGATCCCCGGACAACCCGGTACACAGCAACTCTGCCGGGTTGCGGCCGCTCTCTGGGCTGAAGGCGCGGCACTGCGGCTCGACGAATTGACAGCAGACAGGAAACCGCTCGCGATGGAGCAGCTTTCTATCCCGGCATAGGCTACGGCCGGCACATTGCAGACCTAGTCGCTCCGTGGCAATAAGCTAGCCGGAAATCGTATGGTCTTTCATTCCGAATCTTGTACAGGAGATATGTCATCGTTCCGACACACCGCTCACTCGATAACTTCACCTCGGATCGAATGATACGGACAGTCTCCCATCTGGAAGCACACAGCTGGATGTGGCTCTCCGACCTGGACATATCGCAAGACCCTTGCGGCGGTGCCGATTTGTATCTCAACTGGAAAGAAATCGATATGTTGCAAGCGCGCGCTCCAAGGCATCGTCATCACTGGGTGATGGGCCGCATCGCGGCCAAGGATGCGGTGCGCCATCACCTCACGCACCGCGGCAGAGAGTGCCCATCTCCATCCGAGATCACAATTACATCCGAATCAGGAAAGCCCCCTATAGCGGCTCTGCCGAATGGCGATAAGATTCGTCTCTCTATCGCGCATAGCGGACATATCGCCGTTGCAATGAGCGGTGATACAGCGGTAGGGATTGATGCCGAAATACTGCGCGAGCATGCCCCTGGCGTGGAAGAACTGAGCTTGTCAGCACGGGAGCGACGCCTCCTGACGGCTGCGGCAACGCGCTATTCTTCGCAGACGAGGGATTCACGTTGCAGGCTTTTCCTGCGCTTCTGGGCCGCGAAGGAAGCGGTAGCAAAAGTCGCGGGCACCGGGCTTGCCGGTCGACTCTCCGATCTGGAAATTGTCAACGAACACCCTGACTACATTGGCGTTCAGCATCACCCAACCCAAACACATCATCGAGTACACACATTCTGGCTCACGTCATCCACATTCTTCCCGCCAGTAAACACAGAATACGTGGTCGCCTGGACAAGATGTGATCGATAGAAGATGCCCGCATCACCTGAAAAGCGCAGCACTCTCAATAGAAAGGAATCTGAAATGGAAGCCAGTTTGAATGCTACGTATATCGACAGCTCAGAGGAAGGAATTCTCACTCTCGTCCGAAAGCATCTTGGTGTTGTGATTGGCGATCCCGACTTACTCGCCACGGAGATTGAAATGAACACAAAGTTTGGCTCCGACCTTGAGCTCGAGAGCATTGAGTTCATAACTCTGGCCGACCGACTGAAAACAGAATTTGGCGATCGAGTGAACTTTGTGACCTTTCTGTCAACCAAGAACGTCGACGACATCATTTCTCTCAATGTTGGTGACGTCGTCGATTACGTATCTAACTGCCTGCATCAGGCGAAAGCCTAGGACGGATACTGCGATGATCGAAACCCTCCCCAGCGGTATAAAGCTGCATGTTCAGGATCTACCTCCGGCCTCCGGAGTAGCGCCAAGTGGAAAGACCGTCGTCCTGATTCACGGCCTCATCATCGATGATCTTTCCAGCTACTATTTCACGCTCGCGAATCCCCTTTCGATGGCAGGACATCGCGTCATCATGTATGACCTTCGTGGCCACGGCGCATCCGATCGGCCGGCAACCGGCTATTCCGTAGCAGATGGGGTCGATGATCTACGAGAACTCCTGATTCAAATGAAGATTCAAGACCCCGTGCATCTCGTCGGCAATAGTTATGGCGGAGCCATCGCCATGGGGATGGCAGTCACTTATCCCGAGCTTGTTGCGGACGTCGCACTGATCGAGGGACTGTATGCCGATGTCAGGTTCGGAGAAGAGATGTCCGAAACCCTGGGCTTCCTGAGTAAGTGCATCTACGAACAAAAGTGGCGTGACTGGCTCGCTGCTCGTGATCGCAAGACGAATAAGGTGGCGCAGCGCGGCATATCTCTGATTGACAACACCACCATTCGCGAAGACCTTCTCTCGACCGCACCGTATCCGAACATATGCCTGCAGGCATTGCAGATTCCGCTTCTTGCTATATACGGCAGCGCATCGGATATTTTCTGGCGCGCACAGAAACTAGCCGCCCTCGTTCCGCAGACCCGTCTCATCGTGCTGCCTGGCCTGGATCATCGTGTGCTATTCAATGCTTCTCCGTACGTGGCCCGCGTTCTGGAGTGGTGGCTGGCAGGGCATACAGGAGAAGCGCCGATGTGGATCCCGCCGGATATTCCTTTTGAGCCTGCGCCTCTCAGTCGCGCGATGTTACTGGATCAGGCATGAGCCGATTCCTTTTCATAGTGCCACCACTCACAGGCCACATTAATCCGACAGTAGCCGTGGGAGCGGAACTTGCCTCAAGAGGTCACGAAGTTGCTTGGACGGGACCAGCCTTTGCGCTCGCCAAGCTGCTGCCGGAAGGAGCAATACTCTTTCCGGCAGATGAGGGATTTTCTGCATCTGACATGCAGCGCATCGCTGAGATAGGACGTGGCCTTCGCGGCGCGGAGGCTTTCCGTTTTCTCTGGAAGGACTTCATCCTCCCGCTCGGAAGAGCGATGCTTCCTGCAGTCGAGCGGGCAGTCTACGCATTCCAACCACACACGCTCATCGTCGATCAGCAGGCGCTGGCCGGCGCTGGCCTCGCGCGGGAACGCAACTTATGCTGGGCCACATCTGCCACCACCTCTTCCGATTTAGTCGATCCATTCGAGACCTTTCCGCTTTTTGCAGACTGGCTGCGGGACGAACTGATCTCCTTCCAGCAGGGATTAGGTATCTCGCACGAATCAGCATCGGTGGGCGATCTTCGTTTCTCAGAACATTTGGTCCTGGCATTCAGTACAAAAGAGCTGGTTGGAGATACAAATACATTTCCTAAAGAGTGGCTATTTGTCGGCCCAGCGATTGAGAAGCGGCCTGGCGCCGCAACATTCCCGTGGAATTGGCTCGATCCCGCCAGGAGGCATGTCCTGGTCACGTTAGGGACTATAAGTGGCGCGATCGGTCATACGTTCTTTGCAAATGCTATCGCCGCAGCGCAGCAGATGCACGAACACATTCAGATGATCGTGATTGCACCCGACGGCGTTGTGCAGGCCGTCCCGCCTAACGTAATCGTATTGCCGAGCGTTCCACAGCTCGAACTTCTACCTCACATCGACGTGGTTGTATGCCACGCAGGCCACAATACAGTTTGTGAAACGCTGGCGCATGGAATCCCACTGGTCGTTGCACCCATCCGCGATGACCAGCCCATCATCGCCCAACAGGTTACAAACTCGGGCGCGGGAATCCGCATGAAGTTTGGGCGAGCGAAGATAGAAGACTTCGTAAACGCACTTACAGCAGTCCTGACGGATGATTCTTACCGGGAAAGCGCGAGAGTCATTCAGGATTCATTCCGCAATGCGGGAGGATCGGCGAAAGCGGCAGCAGCCCTCGAGGATCTGGCGCTCCGCTCCTCTCTCAGCATGGCCATAGCCGGATGAAGCGCGGCGTATTCTTCATCTTCACCACTGTCTTTCTCGACATGCTGGCGCTGGGACTGGTCGCTCCTTCCCTTCCGCAACTCATTGCAGCGCTTACCCATGGCAGCAGCGCCCGAGTAGCCATCATTTTAGGCAACTTCGGCACAGTCTTCGCTCTGATGCAGTTCCTTTTCTCGCCCGTGCTTGGAACGCTTTCAGACCGCTTCGGACGCCGGCCCATCATCCTTCTTTCTAACTTTGGCTTGGCCGTCGATTACATCCTGATGGCATTGGCACCATCTATCTCGTGGCTGATGTGCGGTCGGATACTCGCAGGCATAACATCCGCCAACATGACCGCAGCGAATGCTTACATCGCAGACAAATCTGACTCGGGAGAAAGAGCGAAGGAGTTTGGATATCTTGGAGTCGCATGCGCACTTGGATTTATTGTGGGGCCCGGTATCGGGGGCACTCTCAGCCACATGGACGCGCGTCTGCCATTCTGGTTTGCAGCCCTTCTCAGTTGCTCGAATGGAATATGCACGCTACTGCTGCTCCCGGAATCTTTACCAGCAGTTCAGCGACGCAATATT
This sequence comes from Silvibacterium sp., assembly GCF_047605705.1. NCBI lineage: Bacteria > Pseudomonadati > Acidobacteriota > Terriglobia > Terriglobales > Acidobacteriaceae > Silvibacterium > Silvibacterium sp. The sequence goes on from NZ_JASGFD010000037.1 coordinate 9,213, forward strand.
TCCTTCCAACAACTCAGCCCTCTCACCAACCTTCAGATCCTTCGCAACAACCCGCAACTCCTGCGGCTCTGTTCTGTCACATTCCTCAACTCTCTTGCCGGTGTAGTGCTGCCATCTCTCTACGTGCTGTACGTAGCGGATCGATTTCATTGGGATTCGCGATCAGCGGGGCTTTCTCTTATGCTCGCAGGCTTCAGCGCGATTCTTGCTCTGGCAACGCTTGTGAAACCGATCATTGCCCAACTGGGAGAGCGAGGAACCGTCGTACTAGCCCTGCTTTGCGGCGCTACAGGGATGACCATCTTCGGATGCGCCGAAAACGGAATGTTGTTTCTTGCGGGCATTCCCCTCTTCGCACTATGGGGACTGGCGCCGGCCGCCGCCCAAAGCTTTATGACACGCAGCATCAACGCAACGGAGCAAGGGCAACTGCAGGGCGCGCTGGCAAGCATTTCAGGAGTAGCCACACTCTTCGGCCCTGCGCTCTTTACCGGCATTTACTCCCATTCATGCCTCGCACGCGCCTGCAACGATCATCCACTATGGAGCATGCCTGGAGCGGCATGGTTGTGCTCTACGATCCTTCTTCTTTGCGCGGCAGGACTCATGTTGTCTGTCTCCGGAACACGCGTAATCGAGGACTCGATGAGCCGCGCAACAATAGAAACCTCGACAGCAGCCTTGTGAAAGAATTTCCTCCACGCAGAAGAAATAAGGCTAGAAGTGATCTTCGATCACTTTCCGTAGTGAGTGTGGCGCAGGTGCATCGCTGAGTAATTCCCACACCATCACGCCTCCATATTTCTTTCCGAGCTCGACCTCTGCCGCCATAGTGCTCTCTCCGACATAGCGAAACGCCTGCCCGTCATCGAGTGCCCCTCCACCAACAATGTTCACCTTCCACGCATTCGCATATGCGGAGGCAATGGCCTTGTAGCTCTCCTCGCGAGAGTCGTCTTCTGTTGAACCAAAGAACGGCACGCCAAGCACCAATTTCTCTGCGGGAACTTTCTTTTGGACTGCATAGAACTCCAGTGCGTCCTTAGCTGCGGCATAGGAGGAGTAATTCATTACATTGAGCAGGTCGAATTGCGCAAGGGCGGAATCCGGCATGGACGCCTGAAGATATTTCGCAACAGCCGCTGTCACAAAACGCCCTTCGGGGTGGAATGTCGCGATCAGAGCATTCGTCATGGCTAGGAACGGCTGGCCCATGTTACTGGCGTCTTCGATATCCAGATCCACGCCGTCAAAGTTGTACTGCTTCACAAATGCATCGAGTGACGCCACGAGAGGGGCGACAAGCCCGGCGTTATAGAAGGCGATGATGCGCTGATCGCCTCCACCACCACCGATCGAGGCAGTGACTTTGACACCCGTGGCATGCGCTGCCAACACAATGGCACGCAGATCGTCCCCGTCCTGACCTTTCACTGCGAAGCGCATGTCGCTCGCGGAGCTACACACGCCGTCACACTGCGGCGGATCGGCGAATGCGAGGTTGAGGTCGGTGATCTTGCCAAACGGAAGCGTCTTCGCCAGGTCGCGAAAGCGAACGCCCTCATCCGAAGCGACGTACATGACGAAACGGGGAGCAGTCGGAGTTGCCGGAATCTGAGCAATGCAAAGCGAGCCGCCTGCGAGGCTGCAAGCGGCCATAGCTATCTGAAAAAGGAAACGGTAGCTGGCCATGGGATCCATAGCCAGCTTAAACGTTCGGCGACTTCTCACATCCACAGAAGAGCCGAACGAGAGCATCCCGCTTGCTACTCCCTGCAGGCCCGCGCGTACTGCCGCAGCACCTCGCGGATATGGTCGCGAATGAGCGCCACGGGGTGGGAGTCGATCGCTCCGGCACGCAGCTTCGCATACTGTAACGGTAGATATTGGCTTATGAGCGTTTCAGGAATGACACGCGCCTCGAGATTCTGCACCAGCAGAGACACGCTCCGCTCGGCGGCAGGGCGATTCCAGTAATAACGGATACGATCGCTATAGCTGTAGGCCCGCAGAAGTTTCTGCTCTTCCGGTGTGCCATGGTAATGCGACTTCCAGTCGGCGGGCTCGTCGAGCATCACCTGCTCCAGGGTCTCGCGGAGATGCGAGCAGGATCCTGCGGGAACCAACAACTGCTCGATCTCCTCAAGCTCAAAGAGCGCTTCGCGCAAGGCGAACGTAAGCGCAGGACCGACCTTGAGGATTCCGAAATCATCCTCGACGAGCGCAACAAATGCCTGCGGCAGCTGGTAGTCAGTGGAATGCGCTTCAAATACCGTCGGACCGCCAGGTTTTTGCAGCGAGGCCACCAACTCCGCAGCCTTCGCGCGATCGTACTCGACAACGCCGTCATGGCCGAACTCGACACCCGGCTGCACAACAAGCCCGAGCACGCGCGACCAGAGATCGCCATTCTCCGACGTATCGAAAAGCTCACGATGAATCTGCCATGTATGCTCGGCATCCGATGCATGCGTCGGCACGAGCACGTCGAGGCTGTGCGTAGCACCGCCGGGGGTGGGCACCTCCGTGCCAACAATATAGACCGGAGCTTCCCCGCCCTCACGTGCAGCCTCTGCGACCTTCGCCAGGCGGATAGCGCGATGCGCAATGACATCGGGCGGCAGCGGCGTCGGGTCATCCGCGCAGGACATGCTTGCGTCAAGATGGATCTTTGTGAAGCCTGCCTTCACGTAAGCCTTGACCATCGCCTCGGCATTCTTCATGGCCTCTTCGGCCGGCAGGCTCTTCCACGGGTTCGGACCCAGGTGATCGCCACCAAGGATGAGCCGCTCTTCCGCAAGTCCGGATTTTGTCGCAACGTCTGTTACGAACTTGCGGAAGTCGGCAGGCGTCATGCCCGTGTATCCGCCGAACTGGTTCACCTGGTTGCAGGTTGCCTCGACAAGCAGCAGCGATCCATCTTCCAGCGCCTGCTCAACTGAGGCTTCAATGACCCACGGATGGGCAGAGCAGACCGAGTAGATCCCGCTTCCCTTCCGCGAAAACAGCTTTTGTAACCGATGCATATCTTTTCTCTTCGTCCCTGTAAATCCTGTAAGCGCGGCCGCTACTTCGGCAGCCGTAGCGCGTTTTCGCGATAGATCTTACGCAGCACATCCTCTGGTAGGTCGAGCCCGCAGATATTCCAACGTCCCTGCCTTGAGCTATGCGTCGGATAATCGAAATATTCATCCGCCGTCTCGAGGAAACGGTAGTAGAGCCGGTACATCTCCACTTCCGGCAGCAGATCGGAGCCAAAGAGGATGCGGTCCGCGTAATCGATGAACAGCTTGCGTGCGGAATAGGGCTGGCGGCCAAGCTCCGAGGCGCGCGCACTGAAATCAAGGAGCACATTCGGGCTGCGGTCCAGCAGCTTCCGCACACGAGGCAGGTTCTCACCGCATTCGCCCACATGCGCCAGCACAAAGGTCGTCTTTGGATGCCTTGCAATCACGTTGTCACGCTGGTCGAGCAGTTCATACTTGCCCCACTTCGCGCCGTAGAAACTCCAGTCCGGATGCGCCGCAAGCTCCTCGTAGCGCTCATTGTTCGCGTCGATCGGGAGGAAGAAAGCAGCCGGGTCGGCGATGTGGAACATCACCGGGATGCCAAGCTCGGCGGCCTTATCAAAGATCGGCGCAAGGCGCTCGTCGTCGACGCGCATCAGCTCACCGCTCGCATCCTTGATACCAAGTCCGAGGTCCTTCCAGAATTTGAGGCCACATACACCGCGCTCGACAAACCGCTCGAGGCGATCACAGGAGACCTGCGCAAAGTCCGGCCGCTCGACGCCGCTCCAATCCATCCAAGCGATCACACCAAAGCGGTCGCGGTCCGCGGAAAGAAACTTATCGACAATGCGCAGCGCGGGCTCGCCCGTCTTCATGGTGATATTCACGACGCGCTCGATGTCGCACTCGTCCATCACGCGCAGCACCTCGGCTGGCTCCAGCGCATCCAGATGGTTGTGGTAATCGATGACAGGAAAGCGCGGCTTCGTGATCTCGTGCGGCTCCTGCACCAGCATGGAGCGGGGATGAAACTGGCTGAGCGGCAGGGTCACATCCGCTTTGGCGGAGACCATGGCGACAAACTTGTCCGTAGCTCCGGGCTCGGAGGGTGCGGAAGTGAGAGTGGTGGTGTTCTCGGTCATATACAAATCCTGGGGGGCAAAGCACCCTGTTTGGTCAGCCTACCGCGTTCCATGGGTGCATGGGTAAATCCGCGGCAACATCCATACGCAAAAAGACCTGCGCGGCGAACCCTCTGGCCGGGTCGCCGCGCAGGCATGCAACTAGAAGGTGATGCGAGCCGTAACCAGTCCGGCACGCGGGCCAGCCGTGGAGCTGGTCGTGGTGCTGGTGATCTGGCCTACGGAAGAATCGGTGATCGTTACATCCGGATCGCCGAAGTTGGTGTGGTTGAGCACGTTGGTAAAGCTGCCCTTGATCTCAAGCTGGCTTCCCCGGTAGAGCGCGAAGGTCTTGAAGAGAGCGAGGTTCACGTTGTTCATGTTTGGGCCCACAACCGTACCGAAGGCTCCGCTGCCGAAGGTGCCGTTCGCCGGAGTCGCAAAGGCCGCCGGATTGAACCACTCCGTCCGCGTGCGCTCGTGGGGATAAAGATTCTTCGCCACGCGCTGCGCTGCGCCGCTGAACTGGTTGGTGTTCGAAGGATCGGGGCCGCTGAATTCCGGCGTAAGGAAGTCACCGCTCTGCGCGAGGTACGCGCCGCTGATCTTCCATCCACCGATAAAGCGATCGACGATGCCGTTCTGATTGAAGAGCCACTTGCCATGGCCGAAGGGCAGCTCCCAGATGAGATTTGAGACGAAGCTCACACGGGGATCGTACTTGGCATTGCCCTTCTGCCGCGAGAGGTTGTAAGCATCCTCTGACGTAACGCCGCCATCGATGCCATTCGGCAGGCTGCTCTCATCGTCATCGGTGAGGTTCTTCGCCCACGTCAGGCCAGCCTCAAAGCTGAGACCGCCAACAAAGCGGCGATTCACCTCGGCGGAGAGAGCGTTGTAGTTCTCATAGCCGCCATTCTGGAAGAGGTAGACGTCATAGAAGTTGGGATAGGGCGAGTTGGCCTGGTCGTAAGCCGTGGTGCTGGCGTGAACCTGGTCGATATTACGGGCGAAGATCAGCTTCGCTGCGCGTGTGCCCACATACGAGAGACGGAAACCGGTGTTGAAGCCGAGGTTCTGCTCGAGCGTGAGGTTGAACTGCTGCACATAAGGGTTGCGCATGTTCTTGTCGAGCATGTCTCCGCCCACCGCACCCAGCAGACTATCCTGCGCGCCGCTGTTGATCGGGTGCTGGAAGCTCACCAGCGATGAGTTGCCGCTGATGGCATTCGAGTAGCTCACGCCCACACCGAAGGGTCCGCCATAGAGATAGGAGAAGAGCGCGGCGCTCAGCTCATCGTTGTAGATACCATAGCCGCCGCGAATCACCGTGTTGTCGTTGTTGAACGGGCGATAGGCGAAGCCCAGGCGCGGATAAATCGCCGTCTTAAACGAGTTGCGCATGCTGCGGTCCGGGTAACCCGCCTCGGCTGCGGTCTCAATCGGAATCTGCGAGGGGAAAACCGTGTTGATGTCGCTCGCAATGCTTTCGTTCGGGATGACTACCGCGCCGGTCTTCGGATCGAAGGAAGCGATGATGTTGTTCTTGTCCACGGCCGGGCTATTGTAGTCGTAGCGCGCGCCCAGATAGACAGTCAGGTTCGGCTTCACCTTCCAGTCATCCTGCACAAAGCCGCTGAGGTACCAGAGCTGTGCATACTGCGGCGAGCGCGCATACGTATAGCTGGTCGTCTGCGGCAGGCCGAGCAGGAAGTCGGCATAGGCAAAGTTCGTGTAAGCGCCGGTGAAGCTATCGCTGCCGAAGGTTGGGTTGTAGTAGGAGTCAGCCTGCATCGGACGATACTCCACGCCGGCCTTCACCGTGTGCGAACCGTGCTGCCAGGTAATCTGGTCGACGAGCTGGAAGGTCTGCTCGGTGGGCTGGCTCTCCGTCAGCTGATAAGGCGAAGTGAAGTCGCTGATGGCGAGCGAGGGAATGCCGGTGAACTGCGAACCGACGGTCGGGAAACCCTCGATGCCCAGTTCATCGATGAGCGGCTGGCCGTGAATCGCGCCGCCGAAGCTATTGAAGGTATGCGTAAAGCCCACCTTGGCCACGTTGATCAGCGAGTTGCTCAGCACCCACGTATCTGAAATAACGCCCTGCCACGTCTGGCGGCGCTGCACGCGATATCCGGTGAGCGAAGGCGGCAGGCCGCTGTCGAGCACCTCGGGCGAGGAGCGGATGTAGCCCACACGCGCGAACATCGTGTTGTTCTGCGAAACCTGGTAATCGCTGCGCAGGTAATAGCGGTTCGTGTAGACATTCTGCGGATAGGTGCCGCGGAAGTTCGAGATGTAGTTGTCAGCCGTGCCGTAGTTCGGGTCCGGATAGAACAGGTTCTGCCACGTCTGTGCAGCGGAGCTGATCATCGAAGCCGGAATCTGGTTATTCGCAAAGGCCTGGCCGGTGTACGGATTGATGATGGTGATCGGGTTCGAGCCATTCAGCAGCGAAGAGAAATCACCGTTGCGGAAGTTGACCGTAGGCACGCTCGGGTTGATCGAGATCGGCTCGGCCTCGCGCAGGAATTCGCCCGATCCATAGAAGAACAGCCGATTGCGGAGGATCGGTCCACCAATGTCCGCACCGAAGTCGTCGGAGATCAGCTTGCCTACGCTGTCGGCAAAATAATTGCGCGCCTGGAAAGCGTTATTCGAGTAGTTGTCGAAGAGGTCGCCGTGAAACTTGTTCGTACCGGACTTGGTAACGACACTGATATTGAGCAGTTGCCCCATTTCAGCCTTGTTGTCGACGGCCGAGTACTCGACTTCCTGGATCATGCCGAAGGGAGGCAGCGAAGGCCCAACCATGTTGCCGTAGAGCGCAGAGTTGGAGCTGATGCCGTCCACGTTGTAGTACGCCTCGGAGCCGCGCGATCCGTACATCGACCAGTCATAGCTCGAGCCCGCCTGCGAACCGCCGGGGAGCAGCGTCGTGTAATAGAGCAGGCCGCTGTCGCCCGTCGCATCTGAAGTCGAAAGCAGGTTCGACGAAGAGGTGTTGAGGTTCTCCGATGAAACCGTGGTCGCAATCGAAGGCATATCTGTCTGGATCACCGGCGCGCCCGCGGTCACCGTCACCGTGGAGTTCGCTCCCTGCACGCTGAGGTGCGCATCGATACGCACGGTCTGCTGCGCGGCAATCACGGCGCCGGTGTTCCGATAGGCGCTAAAGCCTGCGCCATCCACTTCCACCGTATAGGTTCCCGGATCGAGATCCGGCACGCTGTAGTCGCCGCGCCCGTTCGTGACAACCTTACGGGTGGCAGTCGTGCCGTTGTTCGTCACCGTGATGGAAGCGCCGGGCAGCACGGAGCCGTCGGGCGTAGTCACCGTACCGACGAGATTGCCGACCGTAAGCTGGCCAAAGCAAAACGAAGGCACAAAAAGCAGCAGGGCCAGCAACACGGCAAAAACCGGCATTGAGGCCCTGGAAGTCCGGTCTTGCGCCGGGCGATGGGGGGTCTGACAACAGGGAGCGGGGAGCAAACTGGTTTTGCAATTCATTCTGAGTGCGCCTTTTCAGAACCGTCGTGAGATGAAGTAGCAGGGACCTGTAGGTCCAAAACAGTGGCCGAAAAATCTTTGTTACGGATACTTTCGCTTTGGGCGATAATTGAGATAGAAAGTAAGCATCCGCAACAGAGCTGTCAATAAGAAATTTCCATGAAAAGCGGAGCCGTGGCGATTCAGCTTTCAACGAATTTCTGGAATCACCGCGAATGGCGCGGGTTCCGCAGGGGAAAGCGGCCGGATTATGGATTACGTTTGCTTTCTTCTTGACTGGGCGGCGCATAAGAAGCAATTATGCGAAACATAAATCGAAACCATGAACGCGGGAGTGAGATGCCAAGCCTGGATATAGCCATTGCCGGTGAGATCAACCTGGACCTGATCCTCTACGGATTGCCTGTAACGATTCCCACGGAACGCGAGCTGCTGGCCACAAACTTCGAGGTCACGCTGGGGAGCTCCTCCGCGATCGTGGCGCACAACCTCGCCAGTCTCGGGGTCTCCACGGGCTTCATTACGCGCGTAGGCCGCGATGAATTCGGAACCATGGCTCTGGGCAGACTCGAGGCAGGTGGCGTCGACGTTTCTCACGTGGTGAGAGCGCAGAACGAGACCAAGACCGGTGTAACGATCCTGCTGCACCACGGCGGCGAACGCCGCATCCTCACCTATCCCGGCACCATGTTCGAGATGACCATCGCCGATCTCGACATCGACTATCTCGCTTCGGCGCGACACTTTCATCTCTCGTCGCTCTTCCTGCATCGCGGTCTGCAGAAGGATCTGCCCGGACTCTTCCGCGAGCTGAAGCGGCGCGGCCTCACCATTTCGCTCGACACCAACGACGATCCTGAAGACCAGTGGGCCGGCGTTCTCCCTGAGCTGCTGCCGTATGTCGATCTGCTTCTGCCCAATCGCGACGAGTTGCTGCGCATGACGCGCAAAGACGATCTGCAGGCCGCGCTCGATGCGATGGCCCAACTGGTGCCGCTGGTTGCGGTGAAGAGCGGACGCGATGGTGCATTCATACGCCAGGGCGATCGCCAGTTCCAGGTGCCGGGCCTGAGTGTCGAGCCCATCGACACCATCGGTGCCGGAGACAGCTTCGACGCGGGCTTCCTCTCGGCATGGATCTCCGACCACAGCCTCGAAGAGTGCGCGCGGGCCGGCAATATTACCGGAGCCTTCTCCACGCTGCGGCCGGGCGGCACGGAGTCCTTCCGCGTGCGCGAAGAATTGAGCCGCTTCCTCGCGGAGCACAACTTCCCCACCGTGGGAGGCACTCGATGAAAGCACGGCCGCGAAAGCGCGGCCTGTGCGTCTGTGCCTCTGCGGTGCTGGCGCTTGCAACCACCCACGCCCATGCGACGACAGTGGTCGAGAACCGCACCCTGCGCGTGACGCTGCAGACATCCGCCCCCGAGCTTGTCGTGGAGGACACCGCAGCGCATCGCACGCTGCAATCGGCCGAACTCTTCGCCGTCACTCTCAAGGATGGCCGCGTGCTGAAGCCTTCCGCGGTGCAGTGGGTACACGGCTTCACTGCTTCTGCCCAGGGCACATGCGCCGAATTCAAGGACGACGCAACGGCGACCAGGCTCACGTGGTGCATAATCTCTCACGCCGACCGGCACTATGTGCGTGAGACCCTGTCGATCCGCAATGAACAGGCCGATCTCCCCATCACCGACGTGCAGCTGATCGATTTCCCCGATGCCGAGGCGCATGTCTCCGGCACGGTGAAGGGCTCGCCGATTGTCGACAGCTCCATGTTTCTTGGCTTCGAGCATCCGATCTCATGGAGCCGCGTGACTGACGGTCGCGCACAGGCCGGCATCGCGCGCGTACTGCCGCTGCGCAAAGGGCAGAGCGTCACCTATTCTGCGGTCATCGGCACCGCGGAGCCGGGCCAGATGCGGCGCGACTTCCTTCACTATCTCGAACAGGAACGCCCGCGCCCTTACAAGCCATTCCTGCACTACAATTCGTGGTTCGATATCGGCTACACGAATCGCTACGGCGAGGCAGATGCCATCGATCGTATCCAGGCCTTCGGCCGCGAGCTGGTGCAGAAGCGTGGTGTAAAGCTCGACTCCTTCCTCTTCGACGACGGCTGGGACAATCCGAATTCCTTCTGGGGATTCGATTCGCAGTTCCCTGACGGCTTCACAAAGACCGCCGAGGCTGCGAAACAGATCGGCGCTGGAATCGGCGTATGGCTCTCGCCATGGGGCGGTTACGGCGATGAGAAGAAGCAGCGCGTGGCTTACGGCGTCGCGCACGGCTACGAGACGATCAAGGACGGCTACGCGCTCTCCGGACCGAAGTACTACGAGGGCTTCCTGAAGGTCTGCATGGAGATGGTCAACCGTTACGGCGTGAATCAGTTCAAGCTCGACGGCACCGGCAACGCGGATCGCGTCTTCCCCGGCTCGGCCTTCGACAGCGACTTTGACGCCGCAATCCACGCGATCCGCAGCATTCGCGAGGCGCGGCCTGATACCTTTATCAACCTGACGACCGGCACTTACCCCTCGCCGTTCTGGGTTCTCTATGCCGACTCCATCTGGCGCGGTGGCGAGGATCACGACTTCAGCGGCGTAGGCAGCGACCGCCAGCGCTGGATTACCTATCGCGACGCGCAGACTTACAAGAACATCGTGCAGGGTGGACCGCTCTTTCCGCTCAACTCGCTCATGCTGCATGGCGTGGTCTATGCAAAGCAGGCCAAGGCGCTCACCACCGATCCGAAGAACGAGTTCGGCGAAGAAGTGCAGTCGTATTTCGGCAGCGGCACGCAGCTGCAGGAGCTCTACATCACGCCCTCGCTGATGACCTCGGCCAACTGGGACACACTGGCGAAGGCCGCCAAATGGTCGCGCGCACACTCGGCCATTCTCGAAGACACGCACTGGATCGGCGGCGACCCGGACAAGCTCGAAGCCTATGGATGGGCAGCATGGAAGCCGCAGGGCTGGATCGTCACGCTGCGGAATCCCTCGGATAAACCGCAGCGCTACGTGCTTCGCCTGCACAAGGCGCTGGAGCTGCCGAAAGGCGCACCGAGCACGTTTGCCGTAAGCCAGCCATTCGCAGAGAGTGCGTCCACGCTGCACTGGAGCGCGGACGCTCCGGTCAGCATCGAGCTGAAGCCATTTGAAGTAAAGACATTTGAATCCGAAGCAGCGGCTGACATCCGCTGAAGCACAACCCACAAAGAGGAGCAGACATTTTGAACGCACTCGAACAATTGACTCACCTGACAGCGGCGGAGAAGGAAAAGCTGGGGGCCGTGTATACGCCGAAGGAAATCGCACAGCAGCCTGCGACCTGGCAGCAGACCTGGGCGCTGCTGAAGGCGCGCCTGCCCGAGATTCAAGCCTTTCTGAGCACGGCCGGCGTGCGCGGTCCCGCGGCGGAGCGCCCGACGGTGTTCCTGGTGGGCGCAGGCACATCCGACTACATCGGCCGCAGCCTGCATCACCTTCTGCGCAGGGAGTGGCAGTCGGAGGTCGTCGCGGTCTCGAGCACCGACCTGCTCACCGACTTCGCCGACTACCTGATCGAAGGCCAGAAGTATCTCTGGATCTCCTTCTCGCGCTCGGGCGACAGCCCGGAAGGCGTGGCCGTGCTCGAGCGTGCGCTCGCCGAGCAGCCGCAGATCGCGCACATCGTCGTCTCCTGCAATGCGGACGGCAAGATGAGCCGCCTCATCAAGGATCGCGCCAATGCACTGAGCCTCATCCTGGGCAAAGAGACCAATGACGAGAGCCTGGCGATGACCAGCTCCTTCACCAACATGGTGCTCACCGGTCAGGTGCTCGCGCATGCATGGACCCCCGAGGCCTACGAGCCGGTGCACACAGCTCTGTGTGCCGCGGCCGAGGCCTTTCTCCCCGTGGCGGCAGACCTCGCCGCGGAGCTCGCACAAAAGCGCTATCCCCGCGTCTGCCTTATCGGTTCAGCGCTGCTGGCCGGTGCGGCCACTGAATCCGCATTGAAGGTGCTCGAGCTCACCGCCGGCGGGATCAAGACAATGACGCAGGCGACACTGGCCCTGCGCCATGGACCGATGGCCGCACTCGACAACGAGACGCTCTTCATCGCCCTGCTCTCCACCGAGAAGGCACGTCAGCGTTACGAGGTAGACCTTATCCGCGAGATCGAGCGCAAGGGGCTGGTCGCAAAGGCGGTAGCTGTGCTCGGCTCGGGAGCGGCCGCACCGCCACAATTTGAATCGACGCAGCTGCTGCAGCCCGCAGGCGCATGGGAGATTCCCGATCTCTACCGTCCGCCGCTCGACACGATCTTCGGCCAGTTGCTGGGATTGTTCTCGAGCCTCGCGCACGGCCTCTCCCCCGATGCGCCGAGCCCGAACGGCGCTATCACCCGCGTCGTGCAGCCGATCCAGATCTACTAAGCACGGCTCGATCCCCTCGTAGAAGAATCTGTAGAACAATAGAAGTCGGAGGCGGCTCTTCCAGCGCCTCCGATTTTTTGCGCGCCTTTTCACAAGAAGGCTCACGCATGATGCCGGGAGTTCACAGCATTCCGGGCATCCTACCGATCAAGAGCATGAATCTTCCTACGCCTTCGCCGACGCCTGTTCTCTCGCCTGCCAGCAAGCGGCTGCTGCCGTGGCTGGTGGCGGTTGCCTTCTTCATGGAATCGCTGGACACCACCATCCTGAACACCGCCGTGCCCGCCATCTCGGCCGCGCTGCATGTGGGCCCGCTCAGCATGAAGGCCGTACTGGCCAGCTACACCCTCGCGCTCGCCGTCTTCATCCCCATCAGCGGATGGGTCGCCGACCGCTTCGGCACGCGGCGTGTCTTCGCCTCGGCCATTGGCCTCTTCACACTCGGCTCGCTGCTCTGCGGCCTTTCGACCAACATCCACGTGCTCGTCGCCTGCCGCGTGCTGCAGGGCATGGGCGGATCGATGATGGTCCCCGTGGGCCGCCTCACCCTGGTGCGCGCCTTCGAGAAGTCCGAACTCGTACGCCAGATGAGCTTCGTCTCCATCCCTTCGCTCATCGCCCCGATGCTCGGCCCGCTGGCCGGCGGCTTCATCGTCAGCTATCTGCACTGGCGCGTGATCTTCTTCCTCAATATCCCGGTAGGGCTCATCGGCCTGGTCATGGTCTACCTGCACCTGCCCGATTTCCGCGAGGAGCGCACCTATCCGCTCGATGCCGTGGGCCTCATCCTCTTCGGCTCGGGCATCGCGCTGCTCTCTTATGTGCTGGAAGTCTTCGGCGAGCACACACTCAGCTCCCGCGAAGTCATCGGCATGCTCGTGCTCTCCGTGGCGATGCTGCTCGGCTACTGGCTGCACGCACGCTCCATCGCGCATCCGCTGCTCGATCTCACGCTCTTCCGTATCCGCACCTTCCGCGCTTCGGTCAGCGGAAGCTTCTTCACGCGCCTCGGTATCGGCGGCGTTCCGTTCCTGCTGCCGCTGCTCTACCAGGTTGGCTTTGGCTATACGGCAGTGCAGTCCGGTCTGCTGATCATGCCTCAGGCCATCGGGTCCATGAGCATGAAGGCGATCATGCCGAAGATTCTCGCCCGCCTTGGCTATCGCGGCGTTCTGGTCTCGAACACACTGATCATCGGCTGCCTGCTGCTGCTCTTCGCTGCGATTGGATTGCACACCCCCATCTGGGTCATCCTCGTGCTGGCCTTCTGCTATGGGAGCTTCACATCGCTGCAATACACCAGCATGAACACGCTGGTCTACTCCGATACGACCGAAGCACAGGCCAGCGCAGCCGGCTCCATCTCAAGCACGGTGCAACAGCTTTCCATCAGCTTCGGCGTCGCCTGCGCGGGCCTCGCCACCGCCTTTTTCCTGCCCGATGAAGCGCACGCAACGCGCGTGTCCATGATCCACGGCCTGCACAAGGCGCTCCTTTCACTCGGCGTCCTGACCATCATCGCCACTCTCGTCTTTCGCAGTCTGCGCCGCGACGACGGATCAGCCGTCAGTCATCCGAAGATCTTTCACCCGTGAATTAAGCCCATACACAGATTTGTCATCCCGACCGGAGCGAGACGCATTTGTGTTTTAGCGCAGTGGAGGGACCTGCGGTTCTCAGAGAGGTGAAGAAACGACGGGTGGCCCACACAAGCCCGCAGTTGGCTTGTGTGGGGAAGCACGAACCTCCCTACCAACGCCGGGCGCCTTACAGCTCCGTGGAGCGGAATACCTTTCATCACGGAATGCACAGAGGGAGCAGTGCCAACACGCACATCCCTCTCAGCGCAGAGTCGCAAAGCCGGGTGCCCCAGGTCTCGCTTCTGAGACCTGGGAAGAAACATCCTCATCCTCCGCAGCCTGCCCCGGAAACAGCGGAAACTGCGGCTCCTCATCCTCATCGCGAAAGTTACTCAGCCCCACACCCGCCAGCCGGAAGAGCGGCCGCGCGGAGACATCCACGCGCTCGCGCAGGCCCCACGCAATCGCCGCAAGTTCTTCGCTCGAGGACGGCGGCTGGCTCAGCGTGAGGCTGCGCGTCAGATTCGCGAACTCGCTGGTCTTGAGCTTGAGTACTACGGTCCGGCCAATACGCTCATTGCCCTTCGAAGCCTTCCACACCTTCTCGGCCAACTCGCGGATCACCTCCCCGAGCTCCTCGAGCGGCACATCGCGCTCGAAGGTGTCTTCCTTCGAGATCTGCTTCGAAATCCGCCCGGCAACAACCGGGTTGTGGTCGATGCCGCGCGACAGTTCATAGAGACGTGCACCGTATTTGCCAAAGCGTTCTTCCAATTCGCCCGGTCCCAGCCGCCGCAGGTCACCGACCGTGGCCAGCCCGAGCTGACGCAGCCGCGTCTCCATCACCTTGCCCACGCCGGGAATCCGCCCCACCGGCAGCGGCTCAAGAAACGCCTCCACCTCGTCCGGCTGGATCACGAAGAGCCCATCCGGCTTGCGCCAATCGGAGGCGATCTTCGCCAGAAACTTGTTCGGAGCTACACCTGCCGAAGCCGTCAGGTTCAGCTCCTGGCGAATCTTCTCGCGGATTGCCTTCGCCACGCGCGTCGCCGTCGCGAGGCCGGTCTTGTTCTCGGTCACATCGAGATACGCCTCATCGAGCGACAGCGGCTCGATCAGGTCGGTGTGCTCTTCGAAGATGCGTCGCGCGGCCTGCGAAGCGGCGCGATAGCGGGTGAAATCCGGCGGCACGAAGATCGCATGCGGACACATCCGCTCCGCCGTCAGCGCCGCCATGGCCGAACGCACGCCGAACTTCCGGGCTTCATACGAAGCCGCGCAAACCACCGACCTCCGGCCTCGCCAGGCCACCACCACCGGCCGCCCACGCAGCGCAGGATCGTCCCTCTGCTCTACCGACGCGTAGAAGGCGTCCATATCCACGTGCACGATTTTGCGGCCGGCAACCATAAAGAGGTCTTTGAGGCACCTGCCTCGGCATCACTCCTCGCATTATAATTCGCCTTATCTTCGCCCATCATGAAAATTATGAAGTCGGAGCCTCACCCCGTAGTCGTCCCCGAAGGACTAAGCCTGAGAGACGAGCTCAACCTGCGCGCGCGGCTCTGGGCTCGCGCGCACGGCTATACCGCAGCCGAAATCGGCGGTGAGGCTTCGAGCCTGCTCTTTGGCTGCGATGAAGCCGGGCGGCACGGCAATTTCCACCCCGAGGTCTACGCCGCAATCCTCCGCAATACGGGCTGGATGAAGCGGCTCGGGAAGGTACACACCGCCTATAAACGATCCCGCGCACGGGCCGATTGGCCATGGCGGGAGCTCGACGCCGGTACCAGTTCGGATGCCCTGCTGATGAATGTCTTCTGCCATCCGCAAACCCGCCGAAACATCGCACTCCACACCCTGCTCGGCGAGTCTGCTGGGCTCGGGACCGAGCCGGTCTTCGGCGTGAAGCCACGCACTCCATTGGCATCCGGCCGCAGCGACACCACGGAAATGGATATGAGGCTTGGCGATCTTCTGGTCGAAGCCAAACTCACGGAAGCGGACTTTCAGACGGCCCCGGAAACGCTCATCCAGCGCTATCAGGAAATCGAGGAAGTCTTTGATTCCGCATATCTTCCTCGCCTTGCCGATGGCCGCGTCTCCGGCTACCAACTCATTCGCGGGACACTGGCTGCGCATGCCACCGGCCTCGGTTTTGCCGTGCTCTGCGATGCCCGGCGCCCGAATCTGGTCGAGATATGGTTCCAGGTACAGCGCTGCGTCCGGCCGCTCGAACTGCGGATGCGCCTCAAACTGCTCACCTGGCAGGAGGTCGCAGCTACCCTTGGCGACGAGCACCGGAGCTTCCTCGCAGCCCGCTATGGCATCTTTCCTTCGAGCGGTTCGAGCGGAATTTCAGGCGTTTCGCAGCCTGGGACTGGCCAATAGATAGTCCGCCGTTTCTCTCGACCTGCGGCTAAACCGCTACAATCGACCTTGTCGCCCAAATGCCTTACCGCCCTCCATCTTCCCCATTTCCGGATCCGGAAGACAATCCCGTCCATGGCACCCGACCACGCCACCCCGGCGAGAACGAAGATGCCGATACGGAACTCGATTCCGATCGGGATGAACTCGATGCGCAACCTGACGAGGAAAACCGGGTTGATGAGGACATGGCGACCTTGGCACTTGACCAGACTTTGGATACCTCGTTCGAACGGCCTGCGGGGTTAGCCGGAGCTGCCGACCGCGCTCAGCGTCCGGCGACTGCCGGAGAGCTCAGCGCGATGTCCGATGCCGAGATTATGCTCCGCGTCCGTGAGGGCGATGATTCGGGCTTCGATTATCTGATTCACAAGTACCACAAGCCCATGATTCACTTCATGTTTCGCATGGTGCACAACCAGGCGGTGGCGGAAGAGCTGGCCCAGGAAGTGTTTCTTCGCGTCTATCGTTCACGGCAGAGCTACCGTGCGGAGGCGAAGTTCACCACCTGGCTGTACCGCATCGCCACCAATCTGGGCGTGAACTACGCACGGGATACGAAGTATGAGCGGGCGGCGCAGAATGTCTACCTCGACCAGCCGGACCCGGAGACGGGTACGACGCCGGATGTTGCTGACCTGACCGCCTCGGTTGAGCAGGAACTGGTCAAGGACGAGAAGATGCGGGCCATCCGCCAGCACGTTTTGGCACTGCCGGAACGCCAGCGGAACGCAGTACTGATGCACAAATATCAGGGACTGGACTATAAGCAGATTGGAGAGATACTCAAGTTGAGTGAATCGGCGACAAAATCGCTTCTCTTCCGCGCTTACCAGACCCTGCGGGAAAAGCTGAAAGAATTCGCATAAAGGCGGCGGACGCGCCTGCCGGGACAAGGGGTTCCGGCGAATGCAGCCCGAGAGCAGCACTGGTGACAATATGAACTGCCAATCGACAAAAACGAAACTGCCCCAGACAATCCTGATGGATCTGTTGGCCGACGAGACGGGACAAGAGCCCGCACTGGCCGAGGCACGCAAGCACGTACAGCAGTGCCCGGAGTGTGCCGGCGAACTGGCCGAGCTCGCATCGACCATGACCACGCTCGATGCCTGGGAAGCGCCCGAACCCTCTCCCTACTTCCACGCCCGGATGTCGGCCCTGCTGCGCGAAGAGCGCGCGGCCGAGCCGGCTGGGTTCTTCGAACGCCTCAAGGCCCGCCTGCTATTCGGCTCGAACATGCAGCTGCGCCCGATCGCAGTGGGCGGCCTCGCGTTGCTGCTCTTGATCGGCGGCGGCACCTATGCCGGTCTTATGAGCACGACGCCGCAACCGGTACATACCTCGGCTACCATTCAGGACTTGCAGTCTCTTGACGAAAACCAGGGTGTCTTCCAGCAGTTGAACGCGCTTGACCAACAGGACACGGAGATCGACAGCGCTCCGGCGAACAACAGCCTGTAAGCTGAGCTGGCAAAATGGGCGGGGCCGGCGATCCGGTCCCGCGCACCGCAGTAATTCATCAGCCGCCAAAGAGCGGCGATGCCTTGGAAGACGATGACGATGAGGGAACGTAAGCACATGTCGGCGGGCCAGCGTAGCTGGCTGGATTGCGGAGGTCTGTTCCGCGCGCGCCGTCCGCGTCTTTTCGCGATGCTTGCCGCTTCCCTGCTGACCGCTTGTACAGCCCGGGCACAGGCACCACATCCCGCCGCTCCGCCATCTCCCGCACCCAACTCCGTGCCGGAGATTCGGCAGGGAGTACAATCCGCGCCTCGTCCGGAAAACCCCGGCCAGCAGCATTTGCCCGATTGGTATCGCAGCCATCAGGGCCAGAGCGCCCAGCAGCAGATCGATGCGCTGCGCCGGGAGCCCGGCTTCCATAATCTCCCCGCCGATCAGCAGCAGCGGCTCATCGACCGTTTGCAGGCCCTCGATGCCATGACGCCGGAAGAGCGCCAGCGCCGGATGGCTCGCAACGAGGCCTTCGAAAAGCTTTCCCCGGAGCGCAAACAGGAGGTTCGCGGTGCCGCCCAGGCCCTGAACCAGATGCCAAAGGATCGTCAGCAAGTCGTGCGGCGCGCCTTCCAGCAGTTGCGCCGGATGCCGACCGCGCAGCGCCAGCAGCTGCTGAATTCCCCCGTTTATGGCGGGCAGTTCACCCCTCAGGAGCGCACGGTGCTGGGCAACCTGCTTTCCGTTGAGCCCTACCAGGTACCGCGGACTATCCCCCAGCCGTATTTCGGCCGGCCCTGATTTCTCATTGAATCGGTATAGCGCAGACTTACCCGCTGCAAACGGGCGCAGCCAGCCTCCGGGTCGGAGACCGGCTGTCATTGCCCGCGTAAATCAGGTATCAATCCTCGTCGGAGTCGTCGTCTCCATCATCCGCGCCGTCATGAGCGCCCGCCTCGCCGGGATTCACGAGATCGCGAAGCTCCTTGCTCGGCTTGAAGTAGGGCACCCGCTTCGCGGGCACGTCGACTTTTGCACCGGTCTTGGGGTTGCGGCCGATGCGCGGCTTTCGCTGCCGGATCCGGAAGCTTCCGAATCCGCGGATTTCAATCTTATCGCCCGATTTCAATGCCCCGATCACTGCGTCGAAGATCGTATCCACAATCACTTCGCCGTCACGCCGGGTCAGATCGCCGAGATTCGTGACTTCCTCAACCAGGTCTGCCTTTGTCATGGTGAGCCGCGCTTCGCCTCCAGTTAACTCCTTAACACAATAGTAGATGCGGGAAATTCGCGCACCTGCATAACTAAATTTTTCATTCCCAGGTGGAAAATACTTCTCCCGGCCGGAATCTTCTCCGATTCTCTGCCGAAAACCCGGGGAAGCGTATGATATCCCAAGGCGTTTTGTGAACAGTAAGGTCTCTCCCGTGCCCATTCAGATCAGCATCGTCATTCCCGCCTACAACGAAAGCGCCCGCATCGGCCGCACGCTCGAGGAGACCCTTCGCGTAGTCGCCGAGCGCCAATGGGACGCCGAGGTGCTGGTGGTCAACGACGGCTCGACCGACGACACCGCCGCTATCGTACAAGGCTTTGCCAGCTCTCACCCCCAGTTGCGGCTCATTGAGAACCCGGGGAACCGTGGCAAAGGCTACAGCGTGCGTCATGGCATGCTCAAGGCTGTCGGCAGCATTGTCATGTTTACCGACGCCGACCTCTCGGCACCGATAGAAGAGGCGGAGCGGCTCTTTGAGATGATCCGCAACGGCGCGGACGTGGCCATCGGCTCACGCTGGCTCGAGCGCAAGCGCCAGACCGTACATCAGCCGCTTTACCGCCAGTTTTTTGGACGCTGCTTTAACGCGGTCACGCGCATGGTCATGAATCTGCCCTTCGCCGACACGCAGTGCGGATTCAAGGCGTTTACCCGGTCGGCAGCCAGAACCATCTTCCAGCTGCAGCGCATCGAACGCTGGGGTTTTGACCCCGAAATTCTCTTCATCGCCATCAAACGCGGTTATCGCGTACGAGAGGTCCCGGTCACCTGGGGCCACGATGAGCGCTCCCGCATCAGCTATCTGAAGGACGGCCTCAAGATGCTTGAGGAGTTGGCCTACGTCCGCTGGAACGCGTTAACCGGCGTCTACAACCGCGAGGTGAAGGAATACCCCGTGGAAGCCCCGGCTGCCAAGTTCTAGCTCGGAATCTGACCAAGTAAAAAGAGCGCCTTCGAGGGCGCTCTTGAAATCTTCATCTCTACTTCTTCTATCGATCTATGTCTGGCGCTTCCTTCTAGGAGGCCAGCGGCTGCCGTTCGATGGCGGGCTTCGGCGCCTGCATCTCGTCGATGCGGCGGATGCGGAAGCGCGACCGATCAACGACACGAACGCCATTTACCGTCCGCTCCAGTGCGAGGGATTGCGAACAGTCGCCGCAAAGCCAGTAGTGTTCCATCCGGTGAGCCTTCAGACCATCTTCCTGGCCCGCGGTACGGACAGCATCGAACACAAAAATCCGGCCCTCGCGCAGATAGTGCAGCGGTTTCGCGCACTCAGGATTCGCGCAACTGTTTAACATGGATGCTCCTGATTTGGGGGCTTTTCCCCCGGTAACGTTCTCGTGCATTTTCTGGATGTCCCGGCGCGCTTCAACTGGGCTGTTGAGAGCGTAGATTTCGTCGAGGCGCGCTGCTTCTGCGTACAACGTTGCCTAACTCTAGCTAGGATGCGTGCCAACTCTCTATAGGTGCTTCATGAATTCTGACCACGAAGGAATATTTCGGCGATTTCACCGCTTTCGAGAGGCCGGCCAGCCCTGCACTCCCTGTGAGACAATGATCGGTCGGATCCGCCCCGGATTTTTTCAGCAAGATCCTCCGGTCCAGCACTTCGACGCCTGAATTTACGACTGATCGCCGTTACGATGCCCATCCTGCGCTCTGCCTTCATTGCCCTCTCCCGAAATCAGCCTTTACGCCGTTTTTCTGAAAGCTCCGCCGCCGGCCGCCGGATGTCTTCCCGCTTTGTCGCCGGCATGACCATCGCCGAAGCTGTCGCTGCAGCGGAATCCCTGCAGTCGCACGGCATTGCCTCGACCCTCGACAGTCTCGGCGAGAATGTGACCACCCCGCAGGAGGCTCAGCGCTCGGCAGATATCTACCACCGCCTGCTGGACGCCATCGCCACCAAGAAGCTCAATGCCAACGTCAGCGTGAAGCTTACGCAGATGGGCATGGATCTCGATCCAGACCACTCACTCGCCCGCCGCATCGTCTCCGACCTGGTCGATCACGCGGTCGCCGCGAATACTTTCGTCCGCGTGGACATGGAGGGTTCGGAGTACACCCAGGCCACCATCGACCTGGTGCGCGAACTGCACGCCCGCCACCAGAACCATAACCACGTCGGCATTGTGATCCAGGCCTACCTCTATCGCAGTGCCGAGGACATTGCCCGCCTCACCTCCGAAGGTATCCGCATCCGGCTATGCAAAGGAGCCTACAAAGAGCCCGCCGATCTTGCCTTCCCCCAAAAGGCGGAGGTCGATGCGAATTACGTAAAACTCACCGGGCAGCTTCTCGATTCGGGAATTTATCACGGCCTCGCCACACACGACGAAGCCATGGTGGAAGCGGCCAAGGCCTACGCGAAGAGCCATAGCATCGCACCCTCGCAGTTCGAATTCCAGATGCTCTACGGCATCCGGCGCGACCTGCAGCGGCAGCTAGTAGAGCAGGGCTACAACGTGCGCGTCTACGTTCCCTTCGGCGCGGAGTGGTATCCCTACTTCATGCGCCGGCTGGCGGAGCGACCCGCGAACGTGCTCTTCCTGGCGAAGAACTTCTTCCGCAGCTAGTCACTCCGTGCCCGCTGCATCCCGCAGCGGGCACGGCTTCATGTCGCACAGGATCGATACCGTCAGCCTGGGCCGCAGATGCTCTGCTTCTTCGTCATTGAGCAGCCCGCGATCGTGCAGGACTCGGACCGTCGCCTCCAGCTTGCGCCGTTCACCCTCAACCAGCGCACCCAGCTCACTCTCGTAGGTTGGCTCGTCTGTCCAGCGAATGCCCTTATGCACCTCGGGCCGCCACGTCAGCGCTTTCGGATCGGCGTTCACCCAGTAGGCCAGCAGGCTATAGCGCGTCTCGGCATTGAGTGGCTGCACGCCGAAGCACGAGCCCCAGGGACGATTCTCTTCGAATCGCCGCGCCCGGATGCTGTCGGTGCCCAACTCCACCAGCGCCACGCCCGGATCATTCTTATCGTTCTCTACGAGGTCGTAGATATAAACCTGAGGCCATCCCTCTTCCAAAGGCCCACCCACAAAATCGCCGCAGCTGCCATGCCCGAGAAGCTGCGACGGCGAGCCGTCAACGCTCACGCGCACCTGCACGGCCTCTTCCGAGTCCTCCACGACACGGCCCACGAAGCTTCTCGTCGCACCGTCAGAAGACGCATACATCTGTCCTCCGCTACTCTTTGGCTCACGTGCCAGCAGCATCGCCGCCACACGCTGTAATTCCGCGCCGGCCCAGCCACCGTCTGTGTCGCTCAACCAGACACGCAGCAGAGGCAGCGCCTGATCCTCCGGAAGCCGCGAGGCCAGCAGAGCAGCCTGCGCCGGGAAACGGCTATTGACCATGCGGATGGCCCGGGCGCTGGCCGGGGTCGATGTCTGAATCAGTGCATCCAGGAGAGCGGACACAACCTTTGCCTGCGACGAATGCCAATCATCTGTGTAAAGCGGGGGTAGAACCTCCTGCTCCAGCACCGGGGAGATTTCGGCCAGCAGCGCGGCATCCTTCCGCTCACGTGCCTCGGTCGCAGCCCAGGCAACGAGACGCGGGTCATCGCCATGCAGCCACTGGTGCAGAGTCGCCGTGTCGGCATCCGCTTCGCGGCTGGCTTGCGCACCAGCAGAAGCTCCAGAAAGAACTGTCGCGGACACGAGCAGAAGAACCAGCAAAGAGCAACGCGGCATCCGTTCCCTCACAGCATGTTAGACACCGTGCAGGTACGATCGTTCCCGCGATTTGCTGTCTACTTCTTCGGAATGTCGATCGGCACCTGCACCGTGCCCGTTCTTCCGCTCAGCTGATCCCACACGGCGAGGAAGAGGTATTTATCTCCCTTATCCAGATTCACCGGCTGATCGATAACCACAGACCTGCTCGCCCCTGCCTCAGCCGCCTCTTCGGAGGTCTGCAGCGTGATCTGCTCCATCCGCTTGTCGGTCAGAGTGCCGATGTCACTGAGCTCGAGAGAAGCGACTGCGAAGGTCATCTGCCGCTTGTCTCCGCTGGGCGAGGTGCTCAGATCACGAAACGGCACGGTGTACCGAATCACGTAGGGCTTCGATTTCTTACGCGGCGGCGCGGCAGTGATGACGGCATTCGCCTTCACCTGCGCTACCTCAGGAGCGTCCGCCGGCAGCAGGCGCGCCTGAAAGGTGATCGGCTCGCTGGTAAACGAAGGCAGGGAGATTCGCTGACCGTCGCTCAGGATGCGCGTGCGCGGCCGGGACTGCGGACGGGCAATCAGGTCGGCCGATCCGCCGACACTGCCATCCGCAAAATAACCCTGGCGATAGCTCAACTGGTAGCGGCTGCCGTCCTCCAGCTCAATCTTCACCTTGTGATACTTGTTGTCCGCCTTAAAGTTCTGCGGAGAATACGTCAGCGTGTAATAGCTGCGGTCGACGTCGAGGATGCGAGCGGCAGCTTCCTTCAGACCGTTGCTGTTGTAGATCGCCTGTCCGCCCGTGGCACGCGCCATATCGTTCATCAGCATGTGCTGCTGATCCATGCGCCAGCTGAGCCCCACGGTCAGACCGCGCGCATCGATCGGATAGAGCGCGATGCGCTCCTGCTCCAGCTCGTCGTAGAGAACACGCCAGTTTGCATAGTCCTCGATAATCTGTGGATCTTCCCGGAGAAAGAGCGTGGAGCCGCCCGAGAACCAGATCACATTCTTCCGCCCCTGCAACGGGCCCAGAGAAAGAGCCAGCCGGTGCATGGTGTCGAGATCGTTGAGCCACTCGCGGCCCGTGGGAGGAAAGCGCGGGATGGAGCGCCGCAGTGCGGCGAGCAGAAGGCTACGGTCAGCCGTAAAGTCCTGCACGAGGAAGCATCCCGAACCGGCCCGCAGATAGATGGCGATGGGCTGATCGAGGTTGATCTTCTCCAGAAACTTGGTCAGCTGCGCGTAGAGGTACATCTGGTCGACGATATTCAGGTTGGAAATATCGAAGACCACGACGTTCAATACCGGCGGCAGGCTCTTCAGATACGCGTTCGAAATCGTGCCATCCTGGGTATTCTCAGAGATCGGCACCAGCTTCTCGCCCGGCTGCAGCACGTGTTCCTGAAAGGAATCGATCTTTTGCGGCTGGCCGTCGTCGTAAATGTGGAAGGAGCTTCGCGGCAGCCCATGCACCGGATTGCCGTGGCTGTCCTCGACCGTCACATCGGTGAGCACGACGCGGGACTCGGCGCGGATGGTGAACTGCCCGGGCTGGTAATCGGGCCTCGACTTCTGCTGATCGGGAGCCGCGTTGGGAGACGGAGCTGTCGCATTGTCACTCTGACTCTGAGCCCAGACGCTCATCCCACCCGACAACAAAACCGCCGCAAACACACACCCGCAAGAACGAAGCATCGGCCCTCCAGCCTTCCACACAGCCAGATCCACCTTTGTTGACGCTCGGACACAGGAGGAAGTTGCGAAAGCTCTGCCGTCAGCGCTTAAGCGGCCGCGTCCCTCTGTGGCTGCCGCATCGGCTGCGCCTGCCAGTACGTCAGCGAGCGCCATACCCATTCCAGCGGGCCGAAGCGGAAGCGCGCCAGCCACAGCGGCGAAATCAACAGCTGCACTGCCCAGATCGCCACTACGATGCCGAACTGCTCCACGCGGCTGACCTTTCCGAACAGCCCGAGCCCCCAGCCGTAGAAGAGGAAGGTGCAGAGCACCGTGTCGAAGATGTAATTTGAGAAGGCCATCCGGCCGACCGCGGCCAGCCTGCGGCGCGCCCCTGTCAGCCAGCCCCTCTGGCTGGCCAGCATCACCAGGCCGATCCAGAAGAAGCACACCGGCAGGCTGCCCCAGTAATTCCACTGCGAATCGAGGAAGAAGCTCTGTCGCAGATCCCAGTGATGCGCGAAGGCCTCGTGCACCCCCGTGGCCACCAGCGGTAGGCCCACCACGAGTCCGGCGGCGATGAACCAGCCATAGACCCGCGCCGGAAGCTTCGCACTGAAGCCCCCCAGCTTGAACAGCCCCATTCCAACAAGCATCAGACCATAGGCTCTCCAGAAGGCCAGAAACAGGTTGCCCTGCACCTGCATCGAGATCTCCTGCTTGATGCGGTCCGGCTCTTCGGTTCGCCAGCCGGCGCGATAGGTCGCAAGCTCCTTCGCTTCCGCCTGCGGCGTGGGATGCCAGAAGCTCTGCTCCATCTCCTGAACCTGCGCCTTCGGCCAGTGCGGCAGGGAGAGATAGCTGCCCGTGTAGAGCAGCGAAGCCACCGCCGTCACCAGTACGCCGGAGATGAGAAGCGTTTTCGGCCTGGCCTTGCGCGCGGGAAAGACCGCCGCACCGCCCAGCGCATAGGTGAAGAGAATGTCCCCCGGCCACAGCAGGTAGCCATGCAGGCAACCGAAGAGCGCCAGCCACCCCATGCGACGGTAGTGGATCGCGCCCGACCTGCGCCCTCTCGCCTCGAGACGGCTGGTCATCAGCAGCACCCCCGCTCCAAAGAGCATCGAGAAGATGGACATGAACTTGAGCTCGGCGAAGAGATAGCAGCTGACCCAGACCACATAGTTCCAGCCGTGCAGATCGCCGTAGGTGGTCGGATTGAGATAGGCCGAGCCGATCATCGAGAAATCCTGGATGTTCATGGCCAGGATGCCGAGCAGCGCCACGCCGCGCATGACATCGATCGAAGCGATACGCTCGCCGAGCTCGACCGGCGCGGCGACTTCGACAGGCAACATGTCGGGGGTGGAAGCAGCAGTAGAAAGAGGGGTGCTGGCAGCGCTCATGGCATTCGTCTCACACGAGGAGCATGGGCCCCGCGTGAAGACAGTCTAAGCGCCGGACGGGAAGGATCCAGTTACAAATGTCATCCTGCCCGAGGCATTTCGACCTTTGCTGCCATGTCATCCCGACCGAAGGAGAACCTGAAGCTGTCTCGAAGAGACAGCCCAGATCTACTCAGGCACCTGCCAGCCCGCTCCCACCGTCGCCATGACCTGCTTGTCCGAGGCGTTGCCGGAGATGGAGTCAGCCATCTTCGGAAACACGGCCTTCAGCTTGTCGGTATTCGCCCAGACGGGAATGTCCATCATCATGTAGTGGTAGCTGACGGTGCTCTCAAGAAAGCCGTTCTGCTTCGCAGGCTGCGTATAGCCGTCGATGCTCGTTACCATGCGATGCCCGTAGCAGAAGCGCGGCGCTGTGCGCTGGCCAAGGGGCGTCAGCGTGTACTTCACCATCTGGATGTCGTGCTCGTCCTCGCGCTTGAGCAGCCCGATATCGCTCATCGCATCCAGCTGCTTCCGCAGCGTCGCAGCTTCGGGGCCGGTCTTCTCCTCATCGGGAAAGCGCATGCCCGAAGGAAAGAGGCACTCATTATGGTTCTCGAAGTACGCATTCAGCGACTTCTCGAACTTGGCGTTGCTGGGCTTGGTATCGGTACATCCAGCCGCAAGGCTCAACATCGCCACGGCAAAAAGAGAAATCGAACTCGTTCTTACGTTCATCCTGACGTAAGAAGCGAAGATTGCACGAGAAGTAGCTTCCAACCGCAGAACTTTCTCACGAAAGACAAACGCCGGAGCCGATCTTCCCTGGAAGAGCGGCGTTAGAGAAACGGCTCCGGCGGCTGACAAAAGAGAGCTAGCTTACCGCTGCTGCTCCGCGCTCACGCTGCTCGCTGGGCAGCGCACGCTCCGCCTCACTCGTGCTGATCAGCGTATCCGGAACCCGGATCACGCCATAGACCACAGCGGCGATCACCGCACCGATAAAGGGCGCCACGATGAAGAGCCAGAGCTGCTGCAGAGCCCATCCGCCGACGAAGAGCGCTGGACCGATGCTGCGCGCCGGGTTGACTGAGGTGTTGGTGATGGGAATCCCCACCAGATGGATGAGCACCAGGACCAGGCCAATCGGAATTCCGGCAAAACCTACCGGCGCCTTGATGTCCGTCGAGCCGAGAACCGTCAGCACCAGGAGCCCGGTGAGAATCGCCTCAGCCAGGAAGCATGCCACGAGAGAATACTGCCCCGGCGAGTGCGCCCCGTAGCCGTTCGCGCCCAGACCCGCGACCGAGGCGGAATAGCCGCCAGGCGCGCCCTGTGCGATGAAGAGAATGAGCGCTGCGGCGACAATCGCTCCCACGATCTGGGCGATCACGTAGCCCACGGAGTCCTTCACGCTGATCTTGCGGGCCACCAGCAGCCCCAGCGTGACCGCCGGATTGATGTGGCATCCGGAGATCGGTCCAATCGCATAGGCCATGGTCAGGAGAGTGAGACCGAAGGCCAGGGATACCCCGAGATATCCGATATGGGTACCGGCGAGCACTGCGCTTCCTACACCACCAAAAACCAGGACAAACGTGCCAATCGCTTCCGCGGCGAACTTCTTCATGGAAAAACCTCGTTCTCAGAAATCACCAACGAGGTCAATCTACTCCCGGAAATCCCGGAGCAATACAAAAATCAACAGCGGCAACAATGAAATTCATTGTTGCCGCTGCTGGGTGTTTCGCAACGATTTTCGCGCCGGGCTCTAACTCTTTACCGCAGCTGCGTACTGCTCCTTGTACCACTCCACCGTGCGCCGCAGGCCCTCTTCGAAACCAACCGCCGGATCATAGCCGAAGGCCTCCCGTGCGGCCGAGACATCGGCCAGCGAATCCTTGATATCGCCGGTGCGCGGCGGCCCGTAGATCGGCTCCTCTTTGAAGTCGAGCAGACGCGCCAGCACGCGGAAGGTGTGGTTCAGCGTATTGCGAGCACCGCAGGCTACGTTGAAGACACGCCCGGAGACATTCTCTGACGGCGCTTCCATTGCCTTGATGTTGGCCGAGACGGCATTCGCGACGTAAGTGAAATCCCGCCCCTGCTCGCCATCACCATTGATCGTGGGCCGTTCGCCCTGCATCATTTGCAGCGTGAACTTGGCCATCACGCCGCTGTAGGGAGAATCCGGCACCTGGCGCGGTCCGAAGATATTGAAGTAGCGCAGGCAGACGGTCTCGAGACCGTAGACCTGCCAGAAGCTCTTCATGTAGTACTCGCCGGTAAGCTTCTGCACCGGATAGGGCGCGATGGGCATGGGCACCATCGTCTCCACGCGGGGAAAGCCCGGCTGATTGCCGTAGGCGGAAGACGACGCCGAATAGACAACACGCTTCGTACCCGCGGCGCGTGCGCCCTCGAGCAGATTGAAGGTGCCATCGATGTTCGCAGTGTGGCTGGTGCGCGGATCGAGCACCGAGCGCGGCACCGAGGGCAGAGCCGCTACGTGGAAGATGTAGTCCACGCCCTCGCAGGCCCGCGCCGTCGCCTCGGCATCGCGCAGATCGCAATGGACGAACTCGAACTTGCCGTCAATCGCCGCCAGATTCTCTTTACGCCCGGTCTCGAAGTTATCGAGTCCCCGTACCACGTCGCCACGCTCCACCAGAGTCTGCGTAAGCCACGAACCAATAAAGCCGGCACAGCCGGTCACCAGATAACGAGCCATATCTCTTCCATCGTAAATTGCCGGGGCATAATGCCGCTTGCTTCATATCCTGCCCTGCACTACGTCAAACCCGAATGGAGCCTCGTGTGAGTTCGGCCTTGCTTCTGCTGATGGTAGCCGGTGGACTCGCAAATGCAGCCCAAACAGCATCTTCAGAGGTGCCTGCCTTGGAAAAGCTTCCCGCAGGAATATGGGAGACCCATAACAGTCAGGACGGCTTCGTGGGCATCAACCTCTGGGAGGTGTCATCCGTTGCAGGTCATGGAGGACCGCCTCTGAAGGGCGAGGTCCCGTATGCAGTTCTACAGATCGGCATCTACCAGAGAACAGGAAATGCGATCCACTGCGGAGAAGAAAACTTTTTCGACACAGCCTGGCGAGGCACTGAGAGGCCGGGAGCTTCCTCTCGTTATACCGCCGATCACCTCACTGTTACTTATCCTCCCGGCCGGCCGGAACCGCCGATCGATCTCGATCTGACGTGGTATCCGCAGGAAGATGCATGGCGCGGACGGTTCCACCGGGGCAGCTTCGATCATGAAATCATCCTTTGCCGCGCTCCGGACCGGCCTGATCACGACGGGGCGTTGTGCGTAAATGCAAATCAGCGCGGAGCAATCTGGATTCCCGCTCGCTGACTCCAGCATCCCCTGTATTTTGCTATCCTTCTGGCGACGCTCTTCTGCGCCATTCGAGGCCGCTCATGCGCTCTGAACCTCGTTCTGCTTCCCGCCTTTTCCGCGCCGTTCAATTGCTTTGTTGCATGGTGGGATTTCTCTCACCCTGGCTGCTGCTGATCCGGTTCTCTCCGGCACGCATTCCGCTGGCGATCTTTTCCTGTGGCTTGGCGATTGCATGCGGCTTTCTTATCCCCGGTGCGGCGCTACGCGTCCGCTATCCCGAAGCACGCCTCGAACCCTGGTCTGCGCCTTCCCAGGCCCCACGCATATGGCTGTGGCTCAACCGGATATGTGGTGGATTCGGGCTTGCCGCGCTCCTCACTTGCATATTCTTTCTTGGCCGACCTCATCATCACGGCGAAATCGATTGGTCCTGGACGCTCATGTCTACCGGCATGATGTTCAACTTCTGGTCTCTGCTGATCGCCTCCTATCGACTGCGCCGTAACGCCGCCGCGGCTACCGCGATCGCCTGATGCCGACACGACCATTCACATCTCCGTAATCCTTTCCTCTTCAGCCGCTTCCCACTTCTCAGGCATACTGGAGGAGATGAACGAATTGGTCCCCTTCCGTCTCGAGCCGTATTTCCGCACCCGCATCTGGGGTTTCAACGACCTTTCTCCCTGGTATGACTTCCAGACCGACGGCGAGCCCATCGGCGAGGTGTGGCTGACCGGTGAGATGTGCAAGGCCGCCACCGGCCCGCACACCGGCCTCTCGCTCACCGAGATCACGGCCAAGCTCGGCCGCGGCCTGCTCGGCGAGTCGTTCGGCACCGGCGAGTTCCCGCTGCTCATCAAGCTGCTCTTCCCCAAGGAAAAGCTCAGCGTGCAGGTGCACCCGGATGACGCGCTGGCGCAGAAGTATGGCGAGCCGCGCGGCAAGACCGAGTGCTGGTACGCGCTCGATGCCAAGCCCGGCGCCGCCGTGGCGCTCGGCATCAAGCACGGTGTTACCGCCGACCAGATCCGCGCTTCGATCGAGAATGCGACCCTCGAAGACCTGCTCCAGATGGTCCCGGTCTCGAAGGGCGACATGCTCTACGTCGATGCAGGCACCGTGCATGCCATGGGCCCCGGCGTCGTCATCCTGGAGACGCAGCAGACCAGTGACCGCACCTATCGCCTTTACGATTACGGCCGCCCGCGCGAGCTGCACATCGAGAAGTCCATCGAAGCGATGCGCCTCGAGACCCACGCCGGCAAGATCGCGCCGCAGTCTGCCAACGGTTCGACCATCCTGATCGATGAAAAGTATTTCCGCATCGAGCGCTGGGACGTTGTCGCCGGCGATGCCAGCGGACTCGTGACGCCCACCGGCAAGGTGCAAATGCTCTTCGTCGTCGACGGCGAGATCGAGATCGCCGCAGCCGGAGCGGAAACCTTCACCGTCGGCCGCTGCCAGCTTGCCGTGATTCCTGCCGATGCGGCCAGTGTCTCGGTGACAGCTCCCGCAGCTGCCTCCGTGGTCCGTATCCGGCCGAACGAAGTCTAGTTTCGAACCAGCGTGAGATCCGGCTTCCGGGTCTCACGCCAATCCAATCCTGCATTTCTCCAGCGCCCAGCCATTCTGTTCCCCACAACAGCAACTCTGAGGGCATACACAGCGGAGCCGCATCATAATAGGTCCCTCATCTTCCGCGAAAGGTGACGTGCATTGAAGATCGACTTCCGTCCCATCATTCTGGCCGGCGGCAGCGGCACTCGCTTCTGGCCGCGCAGCCGCAAGGCGCGTGCCAAGCAGGTACTCGCACTCGACGGCGAGCGCACCATGATTCAGCGCACCGTCGACCGGCTTGCCCCACTGGCCAGCCCTGACGATGTGTGGGTCATCACCAACGACCTGCTCTCCGGCACCATCTGCGGCCAGCTCGATGTCGTCCCTGACGAGCACGTCGTCTGCGAGCCTGCGGCCCGCAATACCGCTCCCGCCGTCGGCCTTGCCGCGTTTCTTATTGAGAAGCTCAATCCGGAAGCGGTCGTCGGTATTTTCCCTGCCGATCACGTGATCGGCAACCAGCCGGAGTTCATCCGCGTCATCGACCAGGCGCTCCACTTGGCGGCCGCTGGCGAGAACATGGTCGTGCTTGGCGTGACCCCGACGCGTCCGGAAACCGGCTATGGCTATATCGAAACCGGCGAGAAGTTAGGCGAGGGCGTGGCCCGCGTGCGCCGCTTTACCGAAAAGCCCAACCTGGAACGCGCTGAAGAGTTCCTCGCCGCCGGCAATTACCACTGGAACAGCGGCATCTTCATCTGGAGCGCGCGTACCATCGCCAACGCCGTGCGTGAGCACCTGCCCGAGACCGCGCCCCTGCTCGAAAAGATCGCAGCCGCCTATGGCACTCCACAATTCCGCGAGGTCTTTGCCGAGTACTATCCGCTGTGCGAAAACATCAGCGTCGACTACGCCGTGCTCGAGCCGCGTTCGGCCAAGGGCGAGAGCCGCTCGAATCTCTACTGCCTGCCGGCCAACTTCGGCTGGAACGATCTCGGCTCCTGGGCTGCGCTTTTCGAGCACAGCCATGAGATCAAGGCCAATGTCGACGAGCACGGCAACGTAAACGAGTCGGCCGGCAGCATCGCCATCGAGGCGCACGACAACTACGTCTACAGCCCGAAGAAGTTCGTCGCGCTGGTCGGCGTCAAGGATCTGGTGGTGGTCGAGACCGACGACGCGGTTCTCATCACGACGCGCCATCATTCCCAGGACGTTGGTAAAGTCGTCAAGGAACTCGCCGCACAGGGACGCAAGGATCTCATTTAGTCCGGCGGCCGCAACACATCCAGACCCCATACAAGAGCGAGAAAAGACATGGCCCAACCCACAGCGATCAAGTTCGGTACCGACGGCTGGCGCGGCATCATCGCCGACGATTTCACCTTTGAGAATGTCCGCATTGCCGCCTCGGCGATCGCGAATTACCTGCACGCCTCGATCGATGCGAAGGAAGCCGTCAGCAAGGGCGTCTGCATCGGCTATGACACCCGCTATGCCTCCGACCGCTTCGCCCGCGCCGTGGCCGAAGTCGTCGCCGCCTCCGGCATCCCGGTAAAGCTCGCCAGCCGCATCACGCCCACCCCTGCGCTCTCCTATGCCGTGCGCGAGCTCGGCGCGGCCGGCGGTGTGATGATCACCTCCAGCCATAATCCCTTCCAGTGGAATGGCGTGAAGTACAAGGCTTGGTACGGCGGCTCGGGCAAGCCCTCGATCATCTCCGCCATCGAGACGCATCTGGCTGACGCGCCCATCAAGGCCGCGACGCCTGCGGCCATCGAAGAGGTCGACTTTGTTCCTGAGTACGTCGACGCGATCAAGAAGTTTGTCGACCTCGACCTGATCGCAAAGGCCGGCAAGAAGTTCGCCATCGATTGCATGTATGGCGCAGGCGCGGGCATCATCTCCGGCATCTTCACCGAGATCGGTGTCGACCACATCCAGATTCGCGCCGAGCACGATCCGCTCTTCCCCGGCATCAACCCCGAGCCCATCGAGCCGCATATCATCGCGCTCGAAGAGGCCGTCGTTGCAAACAGGTGCGACGCGGGCCTCGCCACCGACGGCGATGCCGACCGCATCGGCGCCGCCGATGAACATGGCAACTTTGTCGATCCGCACAAGATCTATGCCGTGCTGCTCGAGTGGCTGCTGAAGCGCAAGGGCTGGCCGGGTGACATCACCCGCGCATTCAACACCACGCTCATGCTTGACCGCATCGCCGCCAAGTATGGCCGCACGCTGCACGAGCACGGCATCGGCTTCAAGTTCGTCTGCGACCTCATGCTCGAGAAGGAAATCCTGATCGGCGGTGAGGAGTCGGGCGGCATCGGCATCTCGAAGCACCTGCCCGAGCGCGATGGCCTGCTCAACTCGCTGCTGCTGGCGAACGTAATGGCCGAGGAAGGCAAGACTCTGGGCGAGCTGGTTGCCGATCTGCAGGCCGAGTACGGCGAGCACCAGTATGGCCGTATCGATCTGCATATTCCTGACGCGATCAAGAACGCCGCCATCGCCCGCGCCCGCGCCGGCGTGAAGGAGTTCGCCGGCATGCCGGTCGAGCATGTCGAAACGCTGGACGGCATCAAATTCTTCCTCGACAACCCCGAGGCCAAGACCAAGCCGAACGCGGCCAAGAGCTGGCTGCTGCTGCGCGCTTCCGGCACCGAGCCGCTGATGCGCATCTACTCCGAATCCTGCTCGAAGGAATCGGTGCAGAAGCTGCTCGAAGCGGGACGGAAGTTCGCACTCGAGTCGTAATTCTTTCACAAGACAAACAAACGCCGTTGCCGGATCCACTCCCGCGCGGCGTTTTTCTTTGCTCACGCTTTTTATGTTGTCATCTCGACCGGAGCGAGACGTTCTTGTCTCGCGGAGTGGAGAGACCTGCGGTTGAGCTCTCCTGGAGGAACTACAAGTAACTCAGCCACCAGTCACGACGCCGAGCTTTCAGCCGGCTGAACCAGCGGCACGGCAGATACAGCAGCGCCACTGCGCTCAGCCAGACGGCGTACACCACCGGCAGTCCGAAGCCCCAGTGCGGCAGATAGCCGATAAACACCGAGCCCGGCTGCAGCCAGAATCGCCAGTTTAGGTGCAGCTCCGCCGTCAGCAGCAGCGCGCCCAGGTGTATCAGGTAGATATGGAGCACATAGTAGAAGAACGGCACGCGTCCGTAGACGTCGAGCACACCACGCAGCTTTGGCAACAGTTCTGATGTCTCGAGCCAATCGAAAGCCGAGTACAAAAGCAGAAGAATGCCCAGAGTCACCAGCAGGTATTGCAGGGACGGCGGATATTTCGTTACCTGCAGGAACGACATCGTATCCCGCCAGAAGCCGCCCAGCGGTTCGAGCTTGAAGCTGTCGCCGTAGCCGTGCAGCACGCGCAGCAAGGCAAAGACTGCGAGCATCGCCACCCCGAGAGCCCGCGCCATCGCACGCCGCAACTCCGGTGTCCAGATCGTCAGCGCGCCGAAGACATAGCCAAGGCAAATGACGCCGATCCACGGGACTACGGGGTAAGCGATAAGCCCCACGAACTGGTGATGAAACAGAATCGGTCCCTGCTGGTGCAGGAACTCCCACAGCGTTCCGATGCCGGTCCCCGGCTGCATGCGGATGCCGTCGAGCAGATTGTGCAGTAGCACGATCGCAGCGCCCACCGCACCGATCGCTGCTGTCGGCAGGCCGATCAGCAGGCCGAGGAAGATCATTGAGAAGCCGATGGCCCAGATCACCTGCAACCCTGGAGCCAGGTTGAAGGACCATCCAAAGCTGATCAGCGTCGGCTCGAGGAGCATCAGCCAGAGCCCGCGCGTCAGCAGCAGCTTCCGCACCTCCCCTGTGCTCTTGCCGCGTTGAAGCTGCAGGTAGACCGAAGTTCCGGCCAGAGCCACGAAGCCCGGCGCGCACAGATGCGTAACCCAGCGGGTAAAAAACATCGCCGGCCAGGAACGCAGCGGATCTGTGGGGTTGATGGTCTGCTGCCATACTCCGAAGTAATCCCGGGTGTGGTCGAGCGCCATCAGGACCATCAGCAGGCCCCGCAGGATATCGATCGAGGCCACACGCTGGCGGACGGAGACCTTTGGCGGCAGATGGGTGACCGTGCTCATGGGGTGAGCCAGTCTAGCCGATTCCGCATCCAGGCGCATCGATAGATTTCCAAAAGAGAGGTTGTCATTCCGACCGCAGCGAAGCGCGGCGGAGGACCCCGCGGTCTCTCCATAATTGGGAAACGAGGACCTAGAACGAAGACCAGGGTGCCCGTCCAGGCTCTGCCTGGGCTGGAAAACAGGATATGCGAGTCAGCACCGGCAAACCGCAGGTCTCTCCACTTCGCGAGACGAAGAAACTGTCTCGCTTCGGTCGAGATGGTAATCGTATCCCGGCGCGCCGTCCATTCATTGCACTTTCACGTGACGCCGGTGCTCTCTGAGGAATCCAATAAGTGTATTAGGCTCAAAGAGAACACTTTTTCTGAAAGGTTGATGGCACAACTATGAGCAATACTTCCGCCCCCGCCCAGACCCCTCTCACCGAACTGGCCGCCTGGAAGGCGCTCGAGGCGCACTACAAGAGCATCAGCACCGCGCACCTGCGCGACCTGTTCAAGAACGATGCCGAGCGCGGCACCCGTTTCTTCGCCGAAGCTGACGGCATCTTCCTCGACTACTCGAAGAACCGCATCACCGAAGAAACCCTGAAGCTGCTCATCCAGCTGGCGGAAGAGAGCGGCCTGAAGTCGCACATCGAAGCCATGTTCTCCGGCAAAAAGATCAACACCACCGAGAACCGCGCCGTGCTGCACGTCGCACTGCGCGCCCCCAAGGGCGAAAAGATCGTCGTCGACGGCGAGGATGTCGTCCCCGAAGTGCACAAGGTCCTCGACGCCATGTCGGCCTTCTCCGAGCGCGTGCGTTCGGGCGAGTGGAAGGGCTACACCGGCAAGGCCATCAAGAACATCGTCAACATCGGCATCGGCGGTTCGGATCTCGGCCCGGTCATGGCCTATGAGGCCCTCAAGCACTACAGCCAGCGCGATCTGACCTTCCGCTTCGTCTCGAACATCGACGGCACGGACTTCGTCGAAGCCACGCGCGACCTCGACCAGGAAGAGACGCTCTTCATCATCGCCTCGAAGACCTTCACCACGCTCGAGACCATGACCAATGCGCACTCCGCGCGCGTCTGGGCGCTGGCCAAGCTCGAGCACGATGAAGCCATCGCCAAGCACTTCGTCGCTGTCTCGACCGCTGAGAAGGAAGTGACCAAGTTCGGCATCGACACCGCGAACATGTTCGGCTTCTGGGACTGGGTCGGCGGACGCTACTCCATGGATTCGGCCATCGGTCTCTCGACCATGCTGGCTATCGGCCCTGACAACTTCCGCAAGCTGCTGGCCGGCTTCCACGCGATCGACGAGCACTTCCGCACCGCGCCCTTCGAGAAGAACCTGCCCGTGATTCTCGGCCTTCTGACCGTCTGGTACACCGACTTCTTCAATGCCCAGACCGTCGCCGTCCTGCCCTACGACCAGTACCTCAAGCGCTTCCCGGCCTACCTGCAGCAGCTCACGATGGAGAGCAACGGCAAGCACGTTACTCTCTCCGGCAAGCATGTGAACTACGAGACCGGCCCGATCTTCTGGGGCGAGCCCGGCACCAATGGCCAGCACAGCTTCTACCAGCTCATCCACCAGGGCACCAAGCTGATCCCCGCGGACTTCATCGGCTTCTCGAAGACCCTGAACCCGCTCGGCAACCACCATGACCTGCTGATGGCCAACGTCTTCGCGCAGGCCGAGGCCCTGGCCTTTGGCAAGACTGCTGAAGAGGTCAAGGCTGAGGGCACGGCGGACGATCTGGTTCCTCATCGCGTCTTCGAAGGCAACCGCCCCTCGAACACCATCCTCGTCCCCGAGCTGACGCCCGAAGCCCTCGGCAAGCTGGTCGCTCTCTACGAGCACAGCGTCTTCACCCAGGGCATCATCTGGCAGATCAACTCCTTTGACCAGTGGGGTGTGGAGCTGGGTAAGGTCCTGGCCAAGAAGATCGGCCACGAGCTCGAAGGCTCTGGAGCGGTCACCTCGCACGACAGCTCGACCAACCACCTCATCGGGCTCTACAAGAAGCAGCGCGGCTAACTGCAACGAGATGCAAACACTTCGGGGAATGGGGGCGCCAGCAGCGGCCTCCATTCCCCGCAACTTTTTTGCCCGGAATTGGTTCAAATAGGTAACGCTTCAAACGGCGTCCGCGTCCATGCTTCTAGCTTCTGGACGCGAAAGAAAATCCGACCCGGAAGCGGCGAGGTTGATCGAGATGAGCGGCAAACAGTACACAACGTTGCGGAATGTGCAGATAAATCTCCTGAAGGCTGGAACCGTCGGCCTGCTTTCCGGCTGCCTCTGGCTTTCTACCCCCATCCTGCTGGCACAATCGGGTGACCTGCAGGCCAGCGTCACCAATGCCATCGCCCAAGACAACGCACTCAAAGGCCAGCAGATCACGGCCAGCGTCGCGAACGGTCAGGTGACCCTGACCGGCACGGTCCAGACCAACGCCCAGCGCCAGGAAGCCGAAACGGCGGCTGTCAGCGTGGCCGGCGTGAGCGGAATCGCCAACAATCTGAAGGTCACCGACCCGAACTCCCCCATGCCCACGGCGAACTCCGATGCTCAGCAGGCCAATACCCTTTCGAGCGAGGAGCAGGCTCCTCCGCCGCCGGATGAGGCGAATGTCCAGCAGAGCACGGCTCCGCAGCCCCCGGCAGACGCGGGCGCACAGGCCAGCTATCCTCAGTCCCAAACCGGCTCACAGGCGGGTTCCCAGACCGGCTACCAGCAGGGCTACACGCAATCGGCCCAGCAGCCTGCCTATCCGCAGAGCTATACGGGACAGAACAGCTATACCCAGGCTCCTCCCCCGCCGCAACCGCCCAGCGGCCCGGTTACGATTCCGCAGGGCACACTGCTCCGCATCCGCCTGAGCGAGCCGATCGACACCTCGAACGTCAAGACCGGCGCCTACTTCCAGGCCACGGCAGCGGCAGATGTCTACCAGGGCGGCGTGCTCGCTATTCCGCGCGGCGCAGTGCTGACCGGCCAGGTGGTCGAGGCAAAGAAGGGCGGCGAACTCGGCGGATCGGCAAAACTGCAGCTGAACCTCACCAGCCTGAACCTCGAAGGCAGAAGCTATCCCCTGGTCACCGACCTTTGGGACAACAAGGGGCCGAATAAGGCCGGCTACACGGCGGCCAACACTGTCGGCGGCGCTGCGGTCGGCGCGCTGATCGGCGGCATCATTGGACGCGGAGCCGGTGCGGCCATCGGCGCGGGCGTAGGCGGCGCGGCCGGACTCGGCGCCTCGGCGGCCACCAATGGCCCCAGGCTGATTTTGCCGGTCGAAACACAGCTCGACTTCCACCTGACCGCGCCGATCACGGTGCAGCCGGTCTCCTGGCAGGAAGCACAGCGTCTCGCGACCGCCAGCCAGCCGCAGCAGCCCCGCCTGGTGCGCCGTCCGGCCTACTATCCGTACGGAGGCTATCCGCCTCCTCCGCCGCCTCCGGGGTACGTGTACCCGTACTAACGCGCGGAGCAATTCCTCAACGGCCGGACGGTATCCCGTCCGGCCGTTTTGTATTTTCGGTCCGGGATGCTGCGATGGGGGCTTCTCAACCCTGAAGGTAGAATTTGAAAATGGAGATATCTGCCTCTCCACAGAGGCCACGCATCAGCCGGAGGCGATTCCTCGCCCTTTCCGGCGTTACGGCGCTCGGCGTGCCGCTCTATGCGGGCGAGATCTCCCGGCATGAGATCAGCGTGGAGCATGTCGCGATCCGCATCGCCAATCTGCCCGAGGCCTTTCAGGGCTTCCGCATCCTGCAGATCTCCGATTTTCACTACGCCAATTTCACCGAACCGTTCTTTCTGAAGGTCGTTGTCGAGCGCGTCAACCACATCGCGGCGGATCTGGTGGTGCTGACCGGCGATTTCATCACCAACGACACCTGGTCGCGGCCAGAAATTCTGCGCTTCGCCTACGATTGCGCCGCACATCTCTCCCACATCCGATGCCCGCTGCGTTACGCGATCATGGGCAACCACGATGCCGGCTTTGACCCGAAAGCCGTGACCGCGGCTCTGGAAGAGCATCACATCCAGGTTCTGAACAATGAAGCCATCCCGATCGAGCGGGATGGGCAGCGCATCTGGCTGGCCGGTACCGGAGATGCGGTTGCCAAACATGCCCGTTTTGACCTGGCCATTCCACCGAAATCCGGCCGTCCGGGCGAACCCCTGATCCTGCTGGCCCATGAGCCGGATGTGCTGCCCGAGGTCGTGCCCTACGGCGTCGACCTGATGCTTTCCGGACACACCCATGGCGGCCAGGTGCGGCTTCCTTTTGTGCCGCCGATGTTTCTGCCCGCGCTTGGAGAAATCTATACGGAGGGCTACTATCGCCTGGGCCCGACACAGCTTTACGTCAACCGGGGCATTGGGGCCGTCGGCGTTCCGTTCCGGTTCAACTGCCCCCCGGAGATTTCCGTTCTCACCCTGGCCTGAGACCCTCGGCGCAGAATCTGCTCGGGTTAGGGGAAGTCATTTATACTGATGGCACTAAATCCCCTCGCGCAGCCCGGCTTCGCACTCCGGTCTTTGAGGCCAGGCTCCTGCTGCCCGCGAGCGATTCACAGCAAAGGTCGTCGCCCATCCATGATTCGTTTCCTGCAAAAGGACAGCCGCTTCACCAAAGGCGTATTCATCGTCATCATCTCGGTAGCCTGCATCACCATGGTCATCACCCTGGTACCCGGCATCTTCCAGGATGACGTCTCCTCCTCCGACACCTACGCCACCATCCGGCACGGCGGCATCCTCGGGCGCTTTCTGCCTGCCGAGAGTGCAGTATCGACGACCGACGTCCAGCAGCTTGCTGGCCGCATTTTGCAGCGCCAGGGCCTGCCGTCGTTCGCTCTGCCGTTCATGATGAACCAGGCCGGCCAGATGCTCATCCAGCAGCAGATCCTGCTCAACGAGGCGCACCGCCTCGGGCTCACCGTCACCGACGACGATGTCCGTCGCTTCCTGCACACCGGCATGTGGGGCGAGGTGCTCTTTCCCGGCGGCAAGTACATCGGCGACGCGCAGTATGCGAACTTCGTCTCCCAGCAGTTCGGCCTGAGCCGCGACAAGTTCGAGGATCAGCTCAAGAAGGAAATCCTCACCAACCGCCTGCAGGCTCTGATCACCGGCAGCGTCACCGTCTCGGACTCCGAGGTGCGCAACGCCTATATCCAGCAGGGCACCAAGATCAAGTTCGACTACGCGGTGCTGAGCTCGGACGATCTGCGCAAGACCATCAACCCGACCGACGCCGAGCTCGAGGCCTTCTTCAAGCAGAACGCCAACCGCTACGCGACTGCGGTCCCCGAGCAGCGCAAGCTCCAGTACTTCGCCTTCACGTACAGCAACCTGCCCCAGGGAGCTCCGCAGGTCACCGACGCCGAAGTGCAGCAGTACTACACCGCGCACCAGAAGGACTACCAGATCGACGATCAGGTGAAGGTCCGCCACATCCTCATCAAGGTGGATGGCAGCGATCCGAAGGCTGACGCCGAGGCCAAGGCCAAGGCGCAGGGCATCCTCGACCAGCTCCACCACGGCGGCGACTTCGCGGCTCTGGCCAAGGCCAACTCCGACGACCCGGGCAGCAAGGTCCAGGGCGGCGAACTGGGCTGGGTCAAGAAGGGCGCGACCGTGCCCGAGTTCGACAAGGAAGCCTTCTCGCTGGCGCCCGGCCAGACCTCCGGCCTGGTGCGCACGCAGTTCGGCTATCACATCATCCAGACCGAAGAGAAGCAGACCGCGCACACCCGCGCGCTGGACGAAGTGAAGCCCGAGATTCAGGCCCAGCTGACCCGCCAGAAGGAAGGCCAGCTCGAGCTGAACTTCGCGGCACAGCTCTCGGCTGAAGCCCTGAAGAACGGCATGGCTGCAACCGCCGAGGCGCACCACCTGCAGCTCACCACCACCGACTACATCAGCCAGGACAGCACCTTGCCCGGCGTCTCCGACAGCACGAAGCTGCTCGCCGCCGCCTTCACCGCAAAGAAGAGCGCTGCTCCGCAGACCGCTTCGACCGGTGACGGCTACGCGGTCTTCGAAGTGAGCGACATTCAGCCCGCGCACGCGCCTACCTTCGACGCGTGGAAGAGCCACATCGCCGACGACTTCCGCGATCAGCAGCTGCCGCAGCTGCTGGCGAAGAAGACCGCCGAGCTGGCTGACCGCGCCCACGCCGAGAACGACCTGGCCAAGGCTGCGAAGGAAGTCGGCGCGACGATCAAAACGAGCGACCTGGTTGGCCGCGACGCGCAGGTGCCGGAGATCGGCGCCTTGGCGCAGGCTGCTCCACAGCTCTTCGACCTGAGCGTTGGCGGCATCAGCTCGGCCATCAACACCGGCCACAGCGGTGTGGTCGCCAAGCTGACCGACAAGCAGCTGCCCAGCAACGAGGAAGTCACCAAGAACTTCGAGACCACGCGCGATGCCCTGCTTGAGCAGCGCCGTGAGGAGATGTTCCAGGTGTTCGCCTCGAACCTGACGCAGCAGTACACCAAGGATCGCCGCATCTACACGAGTAAGAAAGCCCAGCAGGCGAACCTGCCCGGCTAAACGTAACCTCACACAAAAGCAACCGAGGCCCGCTGTTCTGGAATCTTTCCGAAGGCGGGCCTTTTTCTTTTCAAAAAAACAGCCCGGGAATCTTCTTATGCCTTTTGATCGCGCCTCTGGTCTTCTCCTGCACATTACGTCTCTTCCCTCGTATGGCGGCATCGGCGATCTCGGCCCGGCTGCCTATGCATTCGCCGACTTCCTGCACGCCTCCAAGCAGCGCCTGTGGCAAGTGTTGCCGCTGAGCCCTACCGGCTATGGCAACTCGCCCTATGCCGCACTGTCGGCCTTCGCCGGCAATCCCCTGCTCATCTCACTCGAACTGCTCGCCGAGAGCGGCTGGATCGCGCCGGAGAAGATAAAGTCTCTTCCCAAACCTGGCGGTCCGGCGGATTTCGACACCGCCGCACGCGTCAAGTTGCCGCTGATCGAAGAGGCCGCGAAGCACTTCCTCTTCACGCATACCGACGAGCAGTGGCAGCTGTTCGAGAACTATCGCCGCACCAACTGGACATGGCTCGAACCTTTCGCGCTCTACAGTGTGCTGCGCCACAAGTACAAGCAGGTTTCATGGAACGACTGGCCGGCGGAATTCGTTCATCGCGACCCTAACGCCATGCAGAAGCTCTGGGATGAGCACCGCGACGACATCCAGGTCCAGCAGATCATCCAGTACATCTTCGACGAGCAGTGGTCCACGCTGCACCGCTACTGCAACGAGCGCCACATCCAGCTCATCGGAGACGTCGCGATCTTCGTGAACTACGACAGCGCCGATGTCTGGAACAATCCGGGGATCTTCGAACTCGACGAAGACCTGCTGCCGATCCGCGTAGCCGGTGTGCCTCCCGATTACTTCTCCGCGACGGGCCAACGCTGGGGCAATCCGCTCTATCGCTGGGATGTGCTCGAGCAGCAGCGCTTCGGCTGGTGGCTCGACCGCGTGCGCCGCGCGCAGTCGCTTTACGACATCATCCGCCTCGATCACTTCCGCGGCTTCGAGGCCTTCTGGGCCATCCCCGCCGAGAACGACACCGCCGTCGAAGGCGCGTGGATCAAGGCTCCCGGCGTACAGCTCTTCCAGACGCTGCGCGACCAGCTCGGCGAGCTGCCATTCATCGCGGAAGATCTCGGCGTGATCACGCCCGAGGTCGACGCCATGCGTGAGCAGTTCGAGCTGCCCGGCATGCGCATCTTCCAGTTCGGCTTCGGCAGCCGCCACGCGCACAACTACCTGCCGCACCACTACGTGCCGAATTCTGTCGTCTACACCGGCACACATGACAACAACACCACGCGCGGCTGGTGGGAGGAAGAATCTTCGGCCGTCGAAAAGGCCGAGGCACGCGCCTATCTCGGCACGGACGGCAAGGACTTCGTCTGGGACATGATCCGCGGGGCGGAGGCATCTGTCGCGAACACCTGCCTCATCCCCGTGCAGGATCTCCTCGATCTCGGCACCAAGTCCCGCATGAACATGCCCTCGCGCGCTGCCGGCAACTGGAGCTGGCGCATGGAGCCCGGCGCACTCACCGGTGCGATCGCAGAGAAGCTTGCCGCGATCACCGCCGTCAGCGATCGCGATTACGTGCCGCCTCCGGAACCTGCCGAGGTCGACACGGAAGCAAGAGCAGAAAAATAAGCCACCCTCGCAGTTACAAAACGGCAGCGGCGCTCTCTATCTGAGAGCGCCGCGGCCGTTTTTGCTGAATTTTGATTTAGGCC